>JAQGJF010000612.1 GCA_028290765.1 Tardiphaga sp. | reverse complement strand
GCGCCGCCGGCATGCTTCTGGACCGCCTGGCGGGACGCTCCAGCGGGCCGGCGATTGTCGATCTCGGCTTCGAGATCATCGAGCGCGCCAGCGCGTAACCACGAGGACCCGAGACTCCCCCTCTTGCCCGGCGGCCACGCTCCCGACACGTTATCGCTAACCTAACCCCACGACACTGCGCGGCGATCACGATGGGGTGGTTCCAGCCGGAAAATACTGGCATGTCAGGGGACCCGCGAGCCGGGATGACAGCCGCAATGGGAACGCGACATGGCCGTATCTGAAACCAGTGCAGACCTCGTGACACATCTCGAGACCGACGTGCTCGTGGTCGGTGCCGGGGGTGCCGGCATGTACGCGGCGCTGGAAGCCGCACGCGGCGGCGCATCCGTCATCCTCGCGGACCGCAGTTTGATCGGTCGCGGCGGCGCCACGGTCATGGCGCAGATGACGGTGGCCGCCGCGCTCGGAGAACAAACGCCCGACCACTGGGAGCATCATCTGGCCGATACGCTCACCGCCGGCCGCGGCCTGTGCGACGAGCGGCTCGCCGCGCTGCTGTGCGAGGACGGACCGCTGCGGCTGCGCGAGATGGACACCTGGAAGGTCGGCTGGGCTCGCGAAGACGGTCACATCAAGCAGGCCCAGGCGCCGGGGCACGACCGGCCGCGCTGCGCCTATGTCGATTTCCTGTCCACCGGACCGGCGGTTTCGAAAACCCTGCGAACCCGGCTGAAAAGCGCCAGCGACATCCGCCTGATCGGCGATCTCTTCATCATCGATATCGCCGTCCGGAACGGCGAAGCTTGCGGCGCCACCGCGTTGCATGTTCCGACCGGCCGCCCGGTGACGCTCGCCGCCAAGGCCGTCATCCTTGCGACCGGCGGCCTCACCGGCCTGTATCGCCGCAACAGCGCCTCGGCCAACATGGCCGGTGACGGCTACGCCCTGGCGCTGCGCGCCGGCGCGGAGCTGATCGACATGGAATTCGTGCAGTTCTTCCCGATCGGCCATCTGGCCCCGCGTCTGGTCGGCATGGACCCGATCATGTGGGATCCGTTCCGCTACAAGCTCGGCGGCAAACTGCTCAACTCCGAACGGCGCGAGTTCGAACACGACTACGCGACGCAGGATTCGCGCAGCGACGGCCAGTACGTCCTGACGCGCGATCTTGCCACCTATGCCATCACCCGGGAAGTGGCGGCCGGCCGTGGCAGCCCCGCGGGTGGTGCCTATCTGAGTTTCCGGCACGTACCCGAAGCCGAGGTACGCCGCGCGTTCGGACCGGTAGTGGATCGGCTGCTCGCCAATGGCATCGACCTCACCCGGCATGACGTCGAAGTCGCGCCGATCGCCCACTATCACATGGGCGGCGTTCGCGTCGACGAAACGCTGCAAACCGGCGTCCCCGGCCTCTATGCCTGCGGTGAAGCGGTGGGCGGCGCCAACGGCGCCAACCGGCTGTCGGGCAACGCCATCACCGAAGCCCTGGTGTTCGGCGCCCACGCCGGCCGCCATGCGGCGCGGCGGGCGGCCGGGCGGACCTCGCCATGGGCGGCCGATGGCGCGCGGCCTGCGCTCGATCTGCTGCGCAGCGCGACCAGGCGCGATGCGCCCAATCCGGCGGCCGTCGTTGCCCGGTTGCAGGCGATCATGGCCGACAAGGTCGGCCCATTCCGCACCGACGCCACGCTTGGTTCCGCGATCACAGCGATTTCGCAGCTGAAGCAGGAGATCGGCGACGTTCCGCTTTCATCGGCTGCGGCGTTCGATCCGGCGCTGGTCGACTGGCTGGATCTGCGCAACATGCTGCTGGTGGCGCAGTCGGTCGCCGTGGCCGCGCTGGCCCGCACCGAAAGTCGCGGCGCGCATCAGCGCGAGGACCATCCGGGGCTTGAAGAAGACTGGTGCGTCAACCAGATCATCGGTCTCTCCCAAGGTGACATCCACCTGCGCAAATTGGCACCAACCACAGGAAGGGCCGTCGCATGAACGCCACCCTGCGCATCCAGCGCGGCGCGGCCGGCGAAACGCCGCGCCTCGAAAATTTCGATGTTGCCTTCGAACCGGGCCAGTCGGTGCTCGACGGGCTTCGCGCGATACGCCGCCTGCTCGATCCCTCGCTGGGCTTCCGGTTTTCCTGCATCAATGCCAATGCGTGCAAGGAATGCATGATGCTGATCGACGGAAAAGTCGACTACGCCTGCACCGTACGCCTCAAGCCAGGCAGCACGACGCTGGTTCCGTTGCCGAAGAAGGCCCTGATCAGGGATCTCGTGACCGAAATCGCGCCGCCCGACGAGCGGCTGTAGCGGGATGATTTAAGCTAGTTTGGTGACATCACCCCGTCATTGCGAGCGAAGCGAAGCAATCCAGGAGCCAAGAAGCAAGAACTGGATTGCTTCGTCGCAAGAGCTCCTCGCAACGACGGAGTTAGCTATCCCGATTCAGCTCAAAGCCATTATGCTCTAGCACCCCGGTCAGTCGGTCCAGAGGTGCGTGAAGCCCGACGCAACGACGTCGTGATAATCAAGATCCTTCGTCAGGTAACCCATGGATCGCGCGAAGTCATTCATAGCCGTGACCGCAACGTCAGGGATCGCGGTTTCGTAAAACGGAAGATCGCGGCGCAGCACATCCACGATCATGGCCGCTTCGGCCGCGGGAAACAGCTTTTCCGCAATCGAGAACGCCGCTTCGGGATCAGCCTTCAAGGCGCGCTGAGCCCGTGACACGGCGATCACGGCGGCAGCCGCCGTGTCGGGGCGGTTCTCGATCAGATGATCGGTGGCAGCCATCGTAGCCATGGTGTAGTTGAAGCAGCCCGCAGGACCGTCGCCACGACGAACGTCGAGGACGACAGTGCCGACGCCGCGCCGAACCGCGATCTCGGCGCCCATTCCATTCGCCCAGAAGCCATCGATCTCACCTGCCTCGAGCGCCTGCGCCGCTGCGAGGCCGAAGTTGATATTCGCGGCCACGGTCGATGCCACGGGCTGGATGACCACCCTGTCTTTTTCCAGATCGATGCCGGCATTGGCGAGAAGGTGTTTGAACGCCATGCCGACCCAGGGCGCCGCGCCGATCCGCTTTCCCTTGACGATGTCGACGTCGCCCTTTTTGGCATCCAGGTCCGAGCGCATCACCAGAAACCAGTACATGCCCTGCGATTGCGCACAAAGCAGCTTCCCGCCTTGCCAGTTCGGAAACGCAGACAGCATCGAATGTCCGGAGCCCGCGACAAAGTGGACGCTTCCATCGCGCAGGGCCTGGTAAGCGCGCTCCACGGGCGCCACCAGCTTGATCGACGCGGTGATCCCCTGTTCGCGGAAGTATCCCATTTCGACAGCCGCAATCGCTGGAAAGTAGGAATTCGAGATAAGGTCGGGGATGGCAACGATGACTTCGCTCGCGTATGGCAAGATGACCTTCGTACCTCGTTAAGGAAGCGTCCGCTGATGCAGCATGGCGTGCAGACTGCGCCCGTCTGAGAGGCCAGACGTCAGGGCAGTATAGCCGACTGGATCCTGATGCAATATGGCGAGATTTGGCGAGCGATCCAGGCCGCCGCACCGTTCGTTCCCCGACAGGGCTATCGCATATGGCTGATCGCACTGCGCGCCGATACGATGGAGTCCTCGCACAAGCTCTTCGCGGGTCGTCCCTGCGAACCAGGCTGTGTGAAAAGTGGGTGTGTTAATATCGGACGGAGGGGATTTTTGATTCGGGGGTCGTGATGGGACATGTCACCGGAGCGTCGCGCTATCAGGCGACGTTGTTTCCTGAAGTTCTGGACGAGGTGGTCGGGCGCAACGATCCGGTGCGGGTA
>JAQGJF010000545.1 GCA_028290765.1 Tardiphaga sp. | reverse complement strand
GCCAGCCGCCAGCCCCATTCGGGCGCGACAATGGCGGGATCGAGCAGCACGATCGCGCTGACCGCGCCGAGCGCCGCGCCGATCCAGAAACTGCCGTTGATCACGAGGTCGGTCCATCCGCGGTAGTGCGCCGGCACCAGTTCCTGAATGGTCGAATTGATCGCGGTGTACTCGCCGCCGATGCCGGCGCCGGTGAGGAAGCGAAACAACGCATAGCTGGCGACGCTCCAGGACAACGCCGTCGCAGCGGTTGCTGCGAGGTACAGCGCAAGCGTGATGAAGAACAGCTTCTTGCGGCCGATGCGATCGGTGAGCCAGCCGAATCCGAGCGCGCCCAGCACCGCGCCGGCAAGGTAGGCGCTGTTGGCGAATCCGATATCGAAATTGCTGAAGCGAAGCGTCGGGCTCTCTTTCAGAGCCCCGGACAGGGCGCCGGCCAGCGTGACCTCGAGCCCGTCCAAAATCCAGGTGATGCCCAGCGCGGCGACGACGCGGGTGTGAAAGCCGCTCCATTTGAGCGCATCGAGCCGCGACGGAATGTCGGTTTCGACGATGCGATCGGCAACGCGAACTCCCTGCCGATCGGACGGCGCGGGCTGCATCTCGACGCTGCTCAGATCGGACATACCGCCTCGCTCCGGAGCAACCGTCCGAAACTCCGCGTAACGGGAGCGCGGCAACCCACCGGACATGACAACAGGAAAAACTCCCGGGACGTCGCGACCCGAGCTTCGCGATGTTAACCCCTCAGCGCCGCATCGGTTCCCGATTTCACTAAACCAAATCGGGAACAGATCACCGGTTATTGCCGTTTCCCGGCGGGACCCATGGAGACGTGATCATGGCTGAACGCCGCACCAAAAAGAGCGCCCGCAAGAGCGCGCGAAGAACTACCGCACGCAAAACCGCCGCCCGTAAAACAACGACCCGAAAAAAGTCCCCTCCGAAGCGGAAAGCCGCGTCCCCAAAACGGTGGTCGCAACGCGTCACCACGGAGAGCGATGCGCTCGATCTCAAGCGTGGCGTGTTCACGCTGCGGGATCCGAAGAAAATCGCGGCGTCGCTCAAGCATTCGGCCGAACGCAGTTCACGGCGCAAGGCGGGCGCCTACCGATCCGCGCTGTCGATGCTGACGTTTTACGTCAACCGCGCCGGCAAGACATTGCCGCGGACACAGCGCGACCGGCTGGAACGGGCCAAGGGGGAATTGAAGAAGCAGTTTGGACGGGAATGATTCGGCACGAGTCGGCCTGCGCCGGGACGACGAGAGGCTGTAGCCCGGGATGAAGCGTGGAGCGCGTTGAATTCCTACGCAGCGCGGATGTTCGCCATGAAGCGATCGAGTTCGGCGCGCAGCCGGGCGCTTTCCGATGAAAGCGTCTGCGCCGAATTGAGCACCTCCTCCGAAGCCGAACCGGTTTCGGTCGCGCCGCGGTTGACCTCGGTGATGTTGGTCGACACTTCCTGGGTGCCCTGCGCGACGTTCTGAACGCTTTGCGCGATTTCCTGGGTCGCGGAACTTTGTTGCGACACGGCGGTCGCGATCGCCGAGGCGATGGTCGAAATCTGCCCGATGGTGCTGCCGATTTCCTTGATGGCCGCGACCGATTCCTGCGTGGCGTCCTGCATGCCGGAGATGTGCGACGAGATTTCGTCGGTCGCCTTGGCGGTCTGGCTCGACAGCGACTTGACCTCGGCGGCGACAATCGCAAAGCCGCGGCCGGCATCGCCGGCACGGGCGGCTTCGATGGTCGCGTTGAGCGCCAGAAGATTGGTCTGCTCGGCGATGGCCGTGATCAGCTTGACCACGTCGCCGATCTGCTGCGCCGCGCGTGACAATTTACCGATCCGCGCATCGGTCTGCTCGGCCTGCTTCACCGCGCCATCGGCAATCCGGCTGGATTCCTGGACCTGGCGCCCGATCTCCCCGACCGACAGCGACAATTCCTCGGTCGCGGTCGCCACCGACTGCATGTTGGAAGAGGCCTTTTCCGAAGCGCCGGCGGCCTCGTTGGAAAGATGCTGCGTGGTTTCGGTCGTGCGCGTCAGCGTACCGGCCGCGGACTCCAGTTGCTCGGCGGACGCCGAGACATTCGAGACGATGGAGCCCACCGCGGCCTCGAAATCGTCGGCAAAGCGAATGAGTTCGGCCCGGCGGGCCTCGGAGCTGATCCTGTTCTGCTCGGCATGCGCAGCGGCATCGCGTTCG
This sequence comes from Tardiphaga sp., assembly GCA_028290765.1. Next base: position 4,590 of record JAQGJF010000545.1, on the reverse strand, counting down.
GCCTTGGCGATGGCCTGCATCTTGAACTCTTCCACGGCGCTTGCCATCTCGCCGAGCTCGTCGCGGCGGCCGAGGCCGGGCAGCACGATTTTGAAGTCACCGGTGGCAAGCTTGCGCATCGCCGCGCACATCGCCACCATCGGCCGTGAAATTCCCTTGCCCAGCATCCATGCCAGCAATCCGCCGAGCACGAAGCCGCCGATCCCCAGCATCATGACCAGACGTTCGGTGTCGTTGACGGTGGCGTCGGATTCCTTTTCGAGCCGTTGCTGGTCGGCCAATAGATCGGCCTTCATCACCTTCGAGCCCTGCGTGATCACGGCGGCGGATTCCGTCATCTCGGCGACCAGATCGCTGATCGCCTTGGTATTCTCGATCAGCTTGGCGAAGGCCTGACGATATTCCTCGAGCAGGCCGCCAATTTCCTTGAGCTTCGGCGCCACTCTTTCGTCGTCCGCAGATATCGCATGGACCGCAATGTCGATGAACTTGAACCGGGCCGTCGCGCTGTTGCCTACCGCGGCATCGAAGTTGAGGGCATAGGTATTCACCTGCGCCATCACATTGGCATATTGCCCGGCGACCTGCTTGGCGGCGACTTCAACCGCCGGAAGCTCGGCCTCGCCGCCGGTGCTGATCAGGTCGTCGAATTTGTAACGCAGCATGGTGCCGCCGCGCGTCAATTGATTCTGCGTCAGCAGGGTGCTGGCGTTCTTGACCGACAGAATATCGGCGAAGATTTTGGTGAAGGTCCGGAATTCCCTGGCGAGACGGGTGACCTTGTCGACGCGCGCCGGCGCGGTCGTCGCTTTCATCAACTGATCAATGGCATCCTTCAGGCTGGCTTCGGCGGCCAGCGCCGCCTTGGCGTCGTCCTCCTTGCCGGTGACGACATAATAGCGCGTCAGCGCCTGATAGGAGGTCAATTCGCGGTCGACATTGCGCGCCAGGTCGGACTCCGACACGCTGGTGCGATAGGCCACGACGCCTGAGGAAACCCGTTCGAATCCGAGAAAAGCAAGGCTCATGCTGACGGCGGTGATGCCGAGCACCACGGCAAATCCAAGCGAGACCTTGGCGCGAAACCGCAAGGTCGGAAGCTTCAGCGGCATCGACCGCGGCCAGAGTTTCAGCCCCACCTTGAACCCCCATCACTCCCGTAACCCGTGTTTTCGGAACAGCCGTCCCGAACCCGGTATGTAAAAGTACGAGGCAATGGCTAAAAGCTGGTAAACTGGCACCTTCCGGTTGCAATAAAAAGATTTCTTTTGTTTGTAGAAGGAGTTAGCGGTCAAGCGGCCCGTGCAGCGGGCGGTACCAGGGCCTGCCAGGCGTTGGCCAGTTGCAGCTTCGGTTCGGTGAGCGCCTGCAATCTCTCCAGCGTCATGCCTGGAATCATTTCCAGCACGGACAGTCCCCGTGCCGTCACATCGATCACCGCGAGGTTGGTGTAGATGCGCTTGACGCAGCCCGCCGCGGTGAGCGGCAAGGTGCAATGTTTCAGGATCCGCGGCTCGCCCTTCTTGCTGGTGTGCTCCATGATGACACGGATTTCCTTGGCGCCGACCGCGAGATCCATCGCGCCGCCGACGCCGGGAGGAAACGCCGGATCCTCGGTGGTCCAGTTGGCGAGATCGCCGGCTTCCGACACCTCGAACGCGCCGAGCAGGCTGACGTCGAGATGGCCGCCGCGGATCATCAGGAAAGCGTCGGCGTGGTGCACGTAGCAGCCGCCAGTCACCAGCGTGGTCAGGTTCTTGCCGGCATCGATCAGATAGGGATCTTCCTTGCCGGGCTCCGGCTTCGGTCCGAGGCCGAGTACGCCGTTCTCGCTGTGAAAGATCACTTCACGCCCATGCGGCACATAACTCGCCGTCAAGGTGGGGATGCCGATGCCGAGATTGACAAAGGCGCCTTCGGGCAGGTCCTGCGCCGCGCGCCACGCCATCTGTTCGCGGGTCAAAGGTTGATAGGATCGAGGTTGATTGGTCATGCGTTTTCTCCAACCACCACCACGCGATCGACAAAGATACTCGGCGTGACCACCGCTTCGGGGTCCATGTCGCCCAGTTCCACCATCTCGTCGACCTCGACGACGGTCAGCTCAGCGGCCATCGCCATCACCGGATTGAAGTTCCGCGCCGATCTGATGTAGGTCAGGTTGCCCCAGCGATCGGCCTTGTTGGCCTTGATCAACGCAACATCGCCCTTCAGCGGCTTCTCCAGGACATGGAGCCGGCCGTCGATTTCCCGGGTCTCCTTGCCCTCCGCCAGCCTGGTTCCGGCCGACACCGGCGAGAAGAAGCCGCCAAGGCCGGCGGCGGCGCAGCGCATGCGTTCGCTGATGGTGCCCTGCGGCACCAGTTCAAGCTCGAGACTCTTTTCCCGGTAAGCCTTGAGGAACGCACTGTAGTCGCCGGAGCGCGGATAGGAGCAGATCACCTTGCGGACCCGGCCCGAATTAATCAGCCGCGCCAGCCCGTAATCACCGTTGCCGGAATTGTTGGCGACAATGGTCAATTCACGCGCGCCCTGCTCGTGCAGCGCATCCAGCAGATTGTCGGCGACGCCGACCGCGCCAAACCCCGCCACCAGCACAATCGACCCGTCACGGACCCCGGCCACCGCGTCGGCGACGGTTTTTACCTGCTTGTCGATCACTTCGAGAGGCTCCTTAGTTCGAAGCGCGAATATAGAGCATCAAGGCCGGCCTCGATAAAGCTCGAAATTTGCAAGCGTGATCCGCAGCCACCGGCGTCGTCCCGGCCCGTTGGCCGGGACGACATGCGGAGATGCTGACGAACACAAGCCCCACCGCGACGAAAATCCTAGTTGCAAAGTCTTCGGCCCGCGCTTCTAATTGGAACAATTAAAAAGTACCGGGAGGCTTGAACGTGTCCACCATCACATTGACCGTCAATGGCAAAGCTGTCACCGCCGAGGTCGAGGACAGAACCCTCCTCGTCCATCTGCTGCGGGAAAACCTCAACCTGACCGGCACCCATGTCGGCTGCGATACCAGCCAATGCGGCGCCTGCGTCGTGCATATCGACGGGCGGGCGGTCAAATCCTGCACCACCCTGGTTGGCCAGGCTAACGGCACCAACGTCACCACCATCGAGGGCATTTCGAAGGGCGACGAACTGCATCCGATGCAGGCGGCGTTCCGCGACAATCACGGCCTGCAGTGCGGCTACTGTACGCCCGGCATGATCATGTCGGCGATCGACATCGTCAATCGTCACAGCGGCGGTCTGGACGAAGAAACCGTGCGGCAGGAGCTCGAGGGCAACATCTGCCGCTGTACCGGTTATCACAACATCGTCAAATCGGTGCTCGACGCCGCCGGACGCATGAAAGTGGCGCAGGCGGCTGAATAGCAGCCCGGCTGCTCCAGACCGATTTCACAAAGTTCAAAGCCGCCTGATTTCGATGGAAATGGCGGGAAAAACTCCGGCAGGGAGAATGACCATGGGCGTTGAAGGTATTGGCGCAAGCGTCGTGCGCAAGGAAGACCGGCGATTCACCACCGGCAAGGGCCGCTACGTCGACGACGTCAAATTACAGGGCATGACCCATGCCCATTTCATCCGCAGTCCTCACGCCCACGCCAAGGTCAAGGGCATCGATATCTCGGCGGCGCTGAAAATGCCCGGCGTGGTCGATGTGCTAGTCGGCCAGCAACTGGTCGATGACAAGGTCGGCAACCTGATTTGCGGCTGGGCCATTACGTCCAAAGACGGCTCGCCAATGAAAATGGGCGCCTGGCCGGCGATGGCGCCGGAGACGGTGCGCTTTGTCGGGCAGGCGGTCGCGGTGGTGATCGCCGAGACCAAGAACCAGGCCAAGGATGCGGCGGAAGCCGTGGTCGTCAGCTACGAGGAACTCCGTGCCGTTCCCAATGTTCGTGCCGCGCTCGCGGCCGGCGCGCCGCAGCTGCATCCGGAAGCCCCGGGCAATGTGGTCTATGACTGGCATATCGGCGACGAGACCGCGGTCAAGGATGCGTTCGGCAAGGCCGCCAATGTGGTCACGCTCGACCTTACCAACAACCGTCTGGTGCCGAATGCGATGGAGCCGCGGGCCGCGGTCGCGGAATATGACGAGGCCGTAGAGCACTACACGCTGTACACGACCTCACAGAATCCCCATGTCGCGCGTCTGGTGCTGTCGGCATTCTACAATATTGCACCGGAGCACAAGCTGCGGGTGATCGCGCCCGATGTCGGCGGCGGTTTCGGCTCGAAGATCTACATCTATCCGGAAGAGATGGTGGCGCTGTGGGCCTCGAAGAAGGTCCGCCGGCCGGTGAAATGGACCGGCGACCGTTCCGAGGCCTTCCTCACCGACGCCCATGGCCGCGATCATATCTCGAAGGCCGAAATGGCGTTCGACAAGGACAACAAGATCCTCGGCTTGCGGGTGAAGACCCACGCCAATTTCGGCGCCTACATGTCGCTGTTCTCCTCCTCGGTGCCGACCTATCTCTACGCCACGCTGCTGTCGGGCCAGTACAACATCCCCGCCATCTATGCCGAGGTGATGGGGGCTATACCAACACCACGCCGGTGGATGCCTATCGCGGCGCCG
>JAQGJF010000468.1 GCA_028290765.1 Tardiphaga sp. | reverse complement strand
GAGTTCGTGCCGGCGGAGCTGATCGTATGGGCGTCCGGCATCAAGGCGCCGGAATTTCTTCGCTATCTCGACGGCCTCGAGGCCGACAAGCTCAACCGCCTGATCGTGAAGCCGACGTTGCAAACCTTGAGCGACGACAATATCTTCGCGATCGGCGATTGCGCCAACTGCGTGCCGGAGGGATCGGACAAGCCGCTGCCGCCGCGGGCCCAGACCGCGCAACAGCAGGCCGACTTCATGGTCAAGGTGGTCAAATCCCGGCTCAACGGCAAGGCCGTTCCCATTTTCAGATTTCACGATCGGGGCTCGCTGGTGGCGCTCAGCGACTACAAGACCTTTGGAGTGATCTTCGGTGGATTCAGGCTCGAGGGGGTGATCGCGAAGCTGGCCTACCGCTCGCTGCATCAACAACATCTGCTGGCGCTCTATGGCTTCGGTAAATTCATTCTCTTGTCGCTGGCCGCGCTGATCAGCCGGCGCGCGGAACCGAGAATCAAGCTGCACTAGACCGGGACAGCCAGCACTCCAGGACTGCAAGGGTTGAACATTCACGCTGAGGAGTACGGAGGGCCACCCGCGGCGGTGGCGGCGAACTGGCGATAAAGACATCGCCATGACGAAAGGGAACCAGGTTCCGCCATAGGTTAAATTCAATTAATTGAGCAATATTGAGCAGCTAGTCGACCTTCGAAAAATTACTTTCCCGGCCGCATCACCGTCCGATCCGAAACTAATTCACCGTAAAACGGAGAGTAGTCATGACCGATAGCGTGATGTTATTTCCGAATGTGTTGCAGCCAACCGCCTCCATGAAGGCCTATGCTCCCATTGGTGTCAAGTTCTGGGAAAACCAGCAGGTGGCGCTTGACAGCATCAAGGAGCTTACCGACGACTGGTTCACCCGGCGTCAGTCTGGCGCACGGGCGACGCTCGAGGCGGCTAAACGTATCAGCGAGGCCGCAACGCCTGCCGACATGCAACGAGAATATCAGGACTGGATGAAGGGCATCATGGAGAGGATGATGGCGGATGGCGAGGCCTTTCAGCGCCAAATCACCAAGGCCGGAAGCCAGATGAGCTCACAATTGTCCTCTGCGGTGGAAACAGTGCAACAAGCCGACAAGCGCCGCGCCGGCTGACCTTCTTTCGGATAATCCTTGTCTTTCGAATGATCTTGGCCGTCGGTGATCGACGTTGTTCCAACGCCGATCATCGACGCGCCGCGGCGCGTGGCTCACGTTCCGCTTTACGGCTCGTCGCCCTTGATCTGCGGCCTTTCGTGCAAGACCGCATTGAGGAGCGAATGATGCACTTCGATTTTTCCGTTGTAGCTGATGAGGCCCAGCTTGCGGAACTTGTTCATGAAGAAACTGACGCGTGACCTCGTCGTCCCGATCATCTCCGCCAGTGTTTCCTGGCTGATCTCCGTAATGACCGGTTGCGGATGACCTTCCTTGCCGAAATTCGCCAGCAACAGCAGCAGACGCGCGAGCCGCTTCTCGCTCGAATTGAACAGTTGGTCGATCAGGTCCTCCTCGATCCGGCTGTTGCGGGCCAACAGATACGTCATGAACAGCTCGGAAAATTTCGGATCGTTGCGAAGCTCGGCCAACATGGCGGTCTTCGTGATCGAGGTGATCAGGCAGTCTTCCACCGCCGCGGTGGTGGAAATACGCAGCGGATCGCCGCTCAGGCATGCCTCGCCGAAAAATTGTCCCGGCTCCAGAATGGCAACAACCGCCTCCTTGCCCTGGGCGGACAGGACGGTGAGCTTGACCCTGCCTTTCTGAATGTAGAAAATCGTGTCCGCGACTTCGCCCTGCACGAAAATAATCTGATTCTTTCGGCATTCCACGATCGTCTTGCCCGCGCCAGCCCTGGCGAAGAAGCTTTTGGGATCGAAACTCCCGCTGGACACGTCTCTCATATCGGCCTCCCTTTCCGATCGGGGTTGGAAGGATCTGGCAAGTCGATAATCTCAAGTCGAAAATCTATCGTGTGTCCCACAAGAAGCGGGCACCGGCTTGCTTCACCATCAGGCTTGCACGATTGCGTACGCATACGCGCGACTATGGAAAGTGAGCATCTTCTTGCGGCAGTTCGAAATCCGTTGCCGGAGATGCCTTGCGCAGAGCCTAGCCTACGATCTGCAAAGAATAAATCAACGCAGTCAAACTAGCAAAAAGCTTTAGCAAGCACATGGGAGCCCCACAGGGGGAATTGCAGGGCTCCCTACGCATGCCAGACAAGGAATTGGGGGGCAATTAAACTTGTCTGGTTACAGACCGGATGCCCACAGAAATCCGTCATCGCGATAGCGTTACCGGTCGTTGGTCAGGACCGGTAGTTGGTTAGGGATTTACGCCGCCTGCCAATAACCCCGCCAAGACTCGTGACAAGACAAGACTCGTGACAAGACTCGCGTCACGACTTCTGTCTCCCAAGCAACGAACCCAACCATCCCAAGCTGGATGACTTGCGACGGAATGTCTGTGCAATTTTGAACACAAGAAAAGCTTCCCCGGAGGGCTCTCCAGGAAATTGAAGGTATCCATTGACCGATTTGCCGAGCACCGCCAAGCTCAATAGCCATCCGTGCGCGAAGGCATGCGATCGTTTCGGTCGCATTGCGGGCAACGCCACAGCGCGCACAGTCCTCCGGCCTGGCGGCTAGGTCACCTGCAATTGCCGGAAGATAGAGTCCAAACGGGCTGGGGTCGAATTCTATCGCGGCGATGGCAGGTCATACGCCCCAAACAATGCAACGATCTTTCAACTCTACGAATCGAAGCTGCGCCGCTTGCGGCGGAAAATCTGTTCAATGTTGCACAGCCACGATGAATTTATTGCTCAGGGCTTCCCTGGCAACGCCGTACCGGCGCCGCTCCGACGCAAATCATATCCTGCCTCGGGACGTGCCGATCGACGTCCGATAGGCCATCGCGATCTCGGTCTTTTCAGCTCCGCAGTCGGTGCATTGATAGACGACCTTGTCTCTGCCCCAATGAGATGCAGGTTCGATCGCGCTGATCATCATGACGCGCTCGGCTTCACAATTCGAACAATGCAGGCGGGTCGCGAATGAATTCCCGATCTTGTCGAAATGACTTGAAAAGGACAATTGCTGGCGCATGTTCAGCTCCTCGATCGGGAGACGAGAACGCAATACTGGTACCTGCTCGCATCAAACTGCGGGCCCTGGAAATACATAGCCTGCGCCGAAAACCGACGCTTCGCTGTCCAATATTGCTCGTTCCGCGCAAAATGGGACCGGCCGGACCGCCGCGACGCGATCGGGCCCCCAATTATTATTCAAGGAAGGACCCAACTCTTCTCTCTAAGGTCCCATCTCTAGGGTCCCATCTCTAGGGTCCCATCTCTAGGGTCCCATGGCTCTTGGGTCGCCAATCATCGGTCTGCTGGTATCGACCGGACCAAGCTTGCTGCTGCTGTCGTCGTTCAGAAATTTGTCGAGCGTCTGCTGAATGGCTTCCTTGACGCTATTGGGACCGCGATCGCTCATCTGGGTGTGCTGTGCATCGGTCCGGACGATGTCGATTCCCGCCTGCTTGGCCACTTTCGCATCGGGGACGACACCGGGATCGGGCGTCCAGTCTTTCGAACGGAACGACAGGATCTTGGTCAGACCCGAGGTCACGAACGGCACACGCAAATTGTCCAGGGTGACGAGCCTGGTGACGAGACCAGGATTTTGCTGGGCGAAGAACATCGAGATGTCGCCGCCATTGGAGTGGCCGACCAGCGTCAGGTGATCGTAGTCCGCATCCGGTTCGAGCTTCTTCAACTCATTGATGGCAAAGAGGATGTTCTGCTCGCCCCGTTCATAGACTTCCAGGCGGCCGACATAGAGCGAGCCTTCCTTGGTGACCAGTGGCGCATCGGACGCCAGATCATGCTGGATGCTGGCCACCAGATAGCCGCGTGCGGCCAGCACGTTTGCGATAAAAGCGTATTCGGTATTCTTAACGGTGTTGCCATGGCTGACGATGGCGACGGGAAGCGGCTTCATCCCCGCCCGCGCTTTCATCTCGGCATCCCACCGCACCGCCAGGTCGACGGCAACAGCGCGGTTCCGCGCGCGATCGACGAGATTCAAGGTCTGGTGCCTGATCGCCCATTTGCTGGCTGTAAAATATCCGACGACAAGCAGCACGGCCAGGCACGACAGGACGATGAAGAAGCGCTTCATTGATTACCAAGGACCTCGTTGGGCAGCGCTCTTTGTATAACGGCGCCTCGATCAATCATCAAACGCGGCAGTATGGCGAAATGTTGCACGCGACGCAGGCTATGGTTCCGGCCGGCAAACGCATATCGCGCCACGAACATGCTGCGCTGCATCATGCGATGACGTCGACGGTGCGTGATGGGCTAATACTTGCCTTTGACGCAATCGGCCGGACCGAGGCAAACCTCACGGCCGGCGCGATCGGTTCGAAACGACTCGATCAGTCCGCCCTGCCGCTGGGTGACGAAAATGGTTTTTCCATCCGCGCCGCCGAACGCCAGATTGGTCGGCTCTTTGGCGCCAAGCCTGATCTCGCGCTCCAGCGCCCCGGCAGGCGACAGTACCGCGATGGTTCCTTTCAGGATTCGCGCGACGAACAGGCGGCCGCTGGTATCGGTGCGAATCCCGTCGATGCTGAAGTCGTCGAATTTCTTCACCAGCTTCGGCGCCAGCAGCCTGGCGCCGTCGATGCGGTACGACCAGATCTCGCGCGTGTCCGACTCGCCGACATACAGCGTCTTGCCGTCGGGACTGAGATCAATGCCGTTGGTGGTGCTCATCGCCCGATCGGCCAGCATCTTCTCGCCCTGGACGCTGCCGTCCGCGGCCTTTGCGATTCGCCAGACCTGGCCATCATGATGCTTCCAATGCGGGTCGCTGGCGTAGATCGTGCCGTCGGCGGCAATGGTCATGTCGTTCGGCTGGTTGAAATCGTCGGAATGAAAATAAGTCTCGACCGTTCCGTCGGCGCCGATCAGGAAGATATTGTGCTTCTTGTAGTCGGCGACGAACATGCGTCCATCGCGATCGAAGCGGATGGCGTTGCCGACGCTCCCCTCCGGCAGGGTCGCGAACAATTCGGATTGCGACGCGCCCGGCGGCAACCTGCCGATGGTGCCTTGCTTGCCGAAATTGACAACATAGAGATTGCCCCTGCCGTCGACGGCCGGGCCTTCGATGCCGAAGGTGTATTCGCCCGCCGGCGTCAGCGGCTGACTTTGAAACGGCGGCTGCTGCGCGAAGCCGGGCGAGGCCATGAGCCACGCCAGCGACAGCCTACAAAGCCACCAGATTGTTCTGCTCGATGTAATAGCCATCCGCATCCGCGCACTCGCCGTTCAAATAGAGGTCGGCCGGACGGTAGATGCGGCTGAAGGAAGGCTTCTCCTTCGGCTGCCTGTCGACGACAACGACGACCGTGTCGCTGGGAATTGTGCCGCATTGATGGCCCGCACGGTTGACGAAGCGGCGGTCGACCCGGCCGCCTTTGATGCGCATCCGCCGGCCCGGCACCATGGTACCCGCCAGCACGTCGAGCGACGCCAGCAATTGCTTGTAACCCGCCTCCCGGGCGATCAGGCCTTCGCCGCCGGGCGGCATCAGCTTTTCGGCACCAATCCCGTTCAGCCGGGTGTGGAGGCGGCCGGCTGCCGGATCACCGGGATAGATCCAGCCATCCTGCGACAGCATGAAACGCAGCGCGGTGTCGTCCTTTTGCTTGTCGGTCATCTCGGCCTTCAATCCGAAATCGGCATGGCAGCCGTGGCAATGTTTTTCGACCACCCCGGTCCGGATCTGGGTCAGCCGCCGGCTGTTGCCCGGGTCGGTTTCGACGAATTTCGCGAGTTCATCGATCTGCGCCTGCGAGCGCGCATCGCACGGCAGCGTCTCCGGTGCCTGCGACGGCGCCGCATCGATCCGGAGCACGCTCTGGTTCTTGTCTTCAACCAGCCAGATCGCGCCGTCGGAAGCGACGGTCATTCCGACCGGCGCGCCTTGCGGCCTGATGCCATTGACCTTGTGCCACTCGGTGACCAGTTCGGTGAACGGCGCGGCGGCGACCTGCGGCTGCGCTTCGGTCTGGAATGCCCGGCTCGGATCCGCCGCGCAGCTGATACGGTAGCGCACCGGTGGCGGCGAGATTTTCGGAAAGCCCTTTTCGTCGACGTCGTAAAACAGCACACGGCTGCCGGTCGGCCGGTAGCCATGAAGCCCGACCACCAGCCGCCCCTGCAACTCGGTGAATTTCGCGCCCGAATAATAGAGCATCGCCAATGGTGCCGCATGCGGCGGCAGCAGCGAATAAGGCTGGCGGTAGAGCGCGGCGTTGCCGCACAGGCCCTTATACGGCGTCGGCAATTGCAAGAAGGACTTGAACTCGGGACTGGTGGTCGAGAGATCGTAGCAATACGGCCAACCGTAATGCTTGCCCTTCTCGATCGCATTGAGTTCCTCGTTCGGCTTCAACGAATCCGGCAGGTCGCGGCCGTTTTCGCCCTGCAGGAAAGCGAAACCGTCGGCAGGAAAGTCCGGATGCATGGCGAGCGCCATGGAGTTGCGAAGTCCACGCGCGAACACCTCACGATCGGGATTGCGGCCGCCAGGCTTCAAAGTGGGAAATACGCCGCCTGGCGGCGGCGTGAAGGCCCAGATCGCCGCCAGCGGCGAGGCGCCCTCGCCGGCTGCGCAGGCTTTGGTGGGCGACGCCGGCAGGCAGGAATCGGTGGGGGCACCGATATTGACGTAGATGCGGCCGTTCTTGTCGAACAGGAATGATTTGAGCGGATGCGCGGCATCCTTGATCTTGCTGCCGTCGGACAACGTGGCCGTATCTCCCGGCAGGCCGCGAATGATGGTCTCCATGGTGCCTCGCGGATCGCTCGCCAGCGGGTCGAACCGGAAGATCGTCTCGTCGGTCGATCCATAGACCTTGCGGTCCGGACCGACCTGGAGGCCGAAGGGGAGACTCATTTTGTCGATTAAAGTGGTGATCCGCTTGTCTTCCGGCGCATCCGGATCGAGCAGCAGCAACCGGCCCTGGCCGGGATTCCAGCTACCCATGTCCGAGATGACGAATTGACGCTGATCGGGGATTTGCACGATCGAACGCGGAAAAATCAGGCCGTCCTGCTTGCTGGCGACGAGGCCGGCACAATAGCCGTCGCGCATGCCGATGCGCAGCTTCGGATAGGCGCGCGCGCCTTCGCCGCATTTCTCATCCGTCAACGCGTAACCGCTTTTTCGAATGGTCTGCGCGGCTGACGCCGGCAACAGTGCGGCAGGTGCCATCACGCACAGCACGATCAGTGCATGGACTGCCCGGCAACGGCGCGTCCAATGGTCGATCCACATCGAAAACCTCGGTGCGCCAACGTGCCAACGATCGTCAGGCATCAATCGCAACCTTCAACGCCTCGGCACGGATCTCCTCGACGAGGCGTTCTTTCAGCCTGACGAATTCCGACGTGGTCTTGATCTTGTAGGATCGGGGATGGGGCAGATCAACCACGATCTCGGCCTTGATGCGGCCGGGACGTGCGCTCATGACGATGACGCGGCTGCCCAGGAAGATCGCTTCTTCGATGTCGTGGGTGACGAACAGAACGGTCTTCTGGTCGCGTTCCCAGATCCCGAGCAGCATTTCCTGCATCAAGGCGCGGGTCTGGTTGTCCAGCGCGCCGAACGGCTCGTCGAGCAACAGGATCTTGGGGTCGTTGGCGAGGGCACGGGCGATGGCCGTGCGTTGCTGCATGCCGCCGGAGAGCTGTTTCGGCCAGTGATTTTCAAAGCCCGACAGACCGACCCGATGAATGAATCCATCGGCGATTCTGCCGCGATCCGTTTCGGAGACGCCCCGCTCGCGCAGGCCGAACGCGATATTTTCACGCACGGTCAGCCATGGGAACAGAGTGTACGACTGAAATACCATGCCGCGATCCGCGCCAGGGCCCGTAACCTCCTGCCCGTCAAGAATGACGCGACCGCTGGTCGGCCGGTCGAGCCCGGCGATAATGCGCAGCAGCGTGGATTTTCCGCAGCCCGACGGGCCGAGGATGGTGACAAAGTCGTTGTTGCCGACACTGAGGTCGGTCGGCTCCAAAGCCCGCGTCGGCGCATTGCCCTGGCGCGCGGGGAAGCTGCGGGAGACCTGATCGATCTTCAGCGTGGTCATGCCAGTTTCCATGGAAACAGCCAGGCGTTGAAGGCCTTGAACAGGAAGTCGGACGCCAGCCCGATCAGCCCGATGACGATGATGCCGAAGATGATCTGGCCGGTATTGAGCAGAGCCTGACTGTCGGTTATCATGTGGCCGATACCCGACGACGAACCGATCAGTTCGGCGACGATGACATAGGTCCACGCCCAACCAAGAACGAGCCGCAGGATTTCCGCGATCTCGGGGGCGGACGAGGGCAGCAGCACGCGGCGGATGATGCCGCTGTCGCCGGCGCCCAGGGTGTACGCTGCTTCAACGAGGTCGCGCCGCGTGTTGCCGACGTTCACGGCAATCATCAGGACAATCTGGAACACCGAGCCGATGAAAATGACCAGCAGCTTCTGCAGTTCGCCGATACCCGCCCACAGGATCAGCAGCGGGATGAAGGCCGACGCGGGCAGATAGCGGGCAAACGAGACGAACGGCTCCAGCAGGGCCTCGATCGGCTTGTAAGCGCCCATCAGGACGCCGACCGGCACGGCGATGACGGCCGCCAGCACAAAGCCGCCGACGACCCGCCATATCGTCATGCCGATGTCGAACAGGAAGCCGTGCCTGGTCAGGAGTTCCCAACCCTCCTGCAGCATGGTCAGCGGGTTGGCGAGAAACGTCTTGGAGACATGGCCGCCGAAGGTTGCCCATGACCACAGGGCAACGAACAGGACGAAGAACGCAAAGCCATAGGCCGCGCGCTGCTTCGATGTCACCGGATCCAGGGGACGCATCACGGCGTATCCTCAAGGCGATGGACGAACCGCGAAAAGTCCCGCTGCCACGCGTGGGAAGCGGGACCGGCGCAATGCCGACCGAGCCTACTTGATGAAGCTCGCATCGAAGAGGTCGTCGATCTTCGGTATCGCCTTGATGATACCGATCTCGAGCAACAGGTCCGCAGCTTCCTTGTTGAAGGCCAGGAAGTCGCCCGTGAAGAACTTCTGGTTGGC
>JAQGJF010000410.1 GCA_028290765.1 Tardiphaga sp. | reverse complement strand
TCGAGAAGCCGGCGCCCCCCTCCATGATCTTCAGATAGGATTTGGCGCTGTTGATGGTGCCTTCGATCTTGGAGCGGTTGCGCACGATGCCGGCGTCGTTCATCAGCGCGTGGACTTTTTTCTCGCTATAGCGCGCGATCTTTTCCGGCTGGAAGTCGTCGAAGGCGCGGCGGAAATTGTCGCGTTTGCGCAGGATGGTGATCCACGACAAGCCAGCCTGGAAGCCGTCGAGGATCAGTTTTTCGTATAGCGCGCGGTCGTCATATTCCGGCACACCCCATTCGGTGTCGTGATAGGCGACGTAGAGCGGATCCGTGGTGGGCCACGGGCAGCGGATCAGGCCATCCGGATGCAGTACGGCGGATCGCGTCATGCCACGGTCTTCTTCGGTGCGAGACGAACGCTGTCGGGCTCGGCGAGGCGGATCGCGATGCCGCCGGCCATCAGCGGCACCGCGGCGTCGAGCGCGTCGGCGGCGCGATCGAGCCGGATCAGCGCGAGGCCAATGCCGTCCGCCGACGAGCCCATGGTGCCGACCGGCTTGTCGCCGGCGCGGATCTCGACACCCGCCTCGGGCGGAGCGCCATCGAGAAGCATGCGTACGATGCGGGTGCGCGCGGTGCCGCGATGCTGCATTCGCGACACCACCTCCTGGCCGATATAGCAGCCCTTGTCGAAATCGACGCCGTGCAGCCGGTCCATGTTGGTTTCGTGCGGAAACACGTCGCCATAGCTGAAATCGACGCCGCCGCGCGGCACGCCGCGGGCGATGCGATGTGCGTCATAGGTCGCGGCGTCGGCCATGTCCGCGCCGATCAGGCCGGCGGCCTTTGGCGCGAAATCCGCCGGCACCAGGATACGCCAGCCGAGCCTGCCGTCGCGCGGATCGGGGAATGCCTGCCCCACTGGGGTCGTCGGCGCGCCATCCCACACCGCGAGAACACCGAGGCGGTCGGAGAGATTTTCCACCAGCACCTTGGCGCGCAGTTTGTAGAAACCGAGCTTGTCGGCCAAACCCTGCGCCAGCGCGCGGGCGCAGTCGATCAGAAAACCACCGCCATCCTCGGCAGGGGCTTCGGTGATCAGGAAATCCGCGACGATCTTGCCCTGCGGTGTCAGCAGCGCCCCGAAACCGCCAATGCCGGGATTGATCCGTTCGAGCTCCGAGGTGACGAGGTTGTTGAGGAAGCCGCGCGCGTCGGCGCCACTCACCTTGATCACCCCCCGGTCAGGAAGAAACGCTGCTTTCATATCAGGTTCTCTGCAAGTTCTTTGGAGAAGGCCACGCTATATACCAAAGCGGAACGTAAGCCGGTAAGGTAGAGACAACAAGACCTGCATGGCAATCCTGCGCTCTTGCGCAAGCTCTCCAGGACCGAACAACAGCTCATGACGCAGACGTTTGATACGATTCAAAAATCCGGCACCGCATCCATCAAGGCATCATCGACGTGCTTGGCTCCGACCACGCCCCGCATACTCTGAAAGAGAAATCCAAAACCTACCCGGCATCACCGGCTCGCCGGTCGGCACTTTCGGGCGCGGGCGAAGAGTATGTGGCAGGGGAATTGATGACCCATCGACCGGCGAGCCGGTGCGATTTCTGGAGACGGGCGTTAGGGGCGACACACAACGCCCGTTGTCCCGGCCTTCGCCGGGACGACTCATGGAGAAGTGATCGCTAACCGATTACGGCGGTGTTTCGCGCAACGCGGCCTTATTGCTTCGCCAACGTCAGGGAGAATTCACCATTGCGAACCCGTGTCGGCAAGCCTTCGACGAATTTCGCCACCGCGTCTTCACCGTAGGTGCCGACCAGCTCGGCGAATGCCGCGAACAGGCTGGCCTGGGCCAGACAGTCGCCGTCGACGCCATCGTGCCGGGCTTCCGCCCAGGCCTCGTTGAGGTAGCTGAGCGCCGCCTGCTTCTGTTCGTGATCGGGCAGCGGGTCGCGGGCGGGGGTGAAGGACAATGGCTGGCTCATGAAACTCAACAGGCTGGGTGCGCACCCCACTGCGGAGCGCGTCGAACCAGTGAGCTTTAGCATGCAGGACGGAGCCGAACAGGCCAGTTCTTTAAGAAAGGTTAACGGCGGCGGGCAAAGGCAATCTTGAATGGAACCCGCTCTGATTCGCGCGCTAGTTGGCGTAGCGCGCCGTCAAATCCCGGGAAATTTTCGAGCCTTCTTCGATATAGCGGCGGATCGCGATCCCGGCCGCCGGGGTGCAGGTCCGGTAGGTCTGCTGGAAGCCGTTATAGCCGCGGTTGAAGCCTGCGATCATGCGGGTGCGGCGATCGCCCGAGGGGGTTTCGGCGTCGACCAGTGCCTGCATTTCGTTGCGCCATTTCGCGCCTTCATTGTTGCCGCAAATGCCCCGGAGGTAATGCAGGGTGCCGAGGATCTCCGCCAGCCGCTGCAGATCGCCGTCAAATGGCGCCGCGGCGTCCTGGGCCCGCGCCGGGCCAAATACCTGACCAAGGCCGCAGGTCGCGACAACCACGAGAATGAGAGTGATCCGCTTGAGCATCAAGGGCGTGATATGCCTTTTCGGGGTGGTGGAAGCAAGGCACGCCGGCCCGCCAAATCCAGCTTTTCAGCCCGCGATGAGGCGCCGGGCCGACTGGACGATCCCCGGCAGGCCTTCGGTGGTCCGCAGGTCGCCCCATGCGTCGGGCATGCGCCAGCTGAAATCATCGAGTTCGTCGTTCAGGACCGGTTCGCCGGCGAGCCAGCGGGCCGCGAACGACATGATCAGGTAATGCCCACCGCCAGCAGCGGTGGGCAACACCTCGCGCCATCCGGCCAGTTCGACGATCTCGATGGTCAGGGCGGTCTCCTCCGCGACCTCGCGATGCAGGGCGGCATGCAGCGATTCACCGAATTCGACCCGCCCGCCGGGCAGCGAATAGAAGCCCTTGGCGGGGGAGCGCGCGCGACGCACCAGCAGAACCCGGCCGTCGCGGAAGATCGCGGCGCTGACGGCGATCTGGGGTCGGGACGGCGGCGAGACGGATGGCAAGATGATTATTGCTTCATGATGTAATCGACGTCGGGCTCGATACCCCGTCGGTTGATGACCCCTCCGGCCAATGCCACCAACGGCTTGACCCAGCCGGTGGCCTGCTCCGCCAGCGTGGCACGGGTCCTGTCCTGCTGGACTTCGCGCATCGCCGCGCCGACCGCCAGTAGAATCGAGGTCATGGTGGCGGTCAGATTGTCGAATTCGTCGCGAACCGCCGGGTCGGCCGCATCATAGGCCGATATCGCAAGCTCGCGCGCCTTGAAATTCGATGCCGTGAAGTGCTCGTGATAGGATAAGGGTTGCCAGCCGAGAAAATCCTCGGCGCAATCCGGCATATCCGGAATCATCTCGAGCAGCATGATGGCTTCATTGAAATGATTCAGGTAATCCGTGGCCAGCCCGGTGATCGGATTGATGTTGGCAGCCAGCAACTCGGCCGCCCGCGCAGCTCCGCCGGGTTCGACTTCGCCCTGCGGCTGACTATCTGCGTCGGTGGCTTGGCGAACTGTCGCGGTCATCTGCCGCAGTCTTAACGGTCGGGGTTAAAAGGGGCTGAAGATACCTCCTTTCGGGTAAGAGAATGTGCGGACGCTATGTGATCAATTCGGCACCGGAGGCCCTGCGCCGGCTGTTTGGCTATTCGGAACAACCCAATTTCCCGCCACGGAATAATATAGCCCCCACCCAGCCGGTTCCGGTGGTATTTTGGGAGAACGGCGCGCGGCACTTCCGCCTGATGCGCTGGGGTCTGCTGCCGGCCTGGGTCAAGGATCCGCGGCAATTCACCCTGCTGATCAATGCGCGCGCGGAAACCGTGCTTGAAAAGCCCGCCTTCAAGAACGCGATGAAGCGGCGACGCTGCCTCATTCCGGCCGATGGCTATTACGAATGGCAAAGTTCCGGCAAAATAAAACAGCCGTATTTTATCTATCCGCGGGATCGTCAGCCGATCGGCTTTGCCGGGTTGATGGAAACCTGGGTCGGCCCGAACGGAGAGGAACTCGATACCGTTGCCATCGTGACGGCGGCGGCGAGTGCCGATCTCGCGGCACTGCATCACCGTGTGCCCGTGACCATCGCGCCCGGCGACTTCGATCGCTGGCTGGACCATGGCAAGGTCGATGCCGAAGCCGCGACCGCGCTGCTCACCGCGCCCGTCGAAGGCATGTTCGCCTGGCACGCGGTCTCGACGCGCGTCAACCACGTCGCCAACGACGACCCGCAACTGATCCTGCCGATGTCGGAGCAAGAGATTGAAGCCGAACGCGCTGCCGTTTCGGCAGCAAAGCCGGCGAGGAAATCCGCGCCGCGAAAGGCGGAAACATCCGCTTCGGGCGATGACGGGCAAGGCTCGTTGTTTTAGAATGATGGCTTGAGGTTTAGCGGGGACGACATGTCATCCCTTCCCCTTGTGGGGTCGAGACGAGCGAAGCAGAGGCCGGGGTGGGAGCCTACACACGCGATCTTATTGTTGCTTCCCCCACCCGACCGGCCTTCGGCCGGCCACCCTCCCCACAAGAGGGAGGGATAAGAAAGAGACCCGGCTGCCGCACTTTTCAGATGCGGTAGCCCACAAGGAAGTGACGAGAAGCAGCATCGACCGTCACGGCGTCGGATCGCGTCCATCGAGCCATTTCGCGTAGACGATGCGTTCCTGCTCTTCATAATCGAGCGTCTCGTAAAACGCCTTCACCTGGGCATTGTCTCCCCGCACCATCAGATTCAATTTCAGGATGCCGCGGGCGCGCAGCCAGTCTTCGGCTGCCGTCATGATGGCGCGACCAAAACCCTTGTCGCGGTGATCGGGATCGACGGCAACGTAATAGACGGCACCGCGATGGCCGTCATGGCCAACCAGCACCGATGCCGCCACGGCATCGCCGTCGCGACCGAGCAAAATCGTCGAATTCGATTCCTGCCGCGCCAGCGCGATATCGGCTTGCGGATCATTCCACGGTCGCGTCAATCCGCAACGCTGCCACAGCGCGACCACGGCGGCGATATCGGCGTCCTCGAGCGGCGCGATCGCGAGTGTGACTGCGCTGCTCATCGCTTGCCGGGGAGCAGGACTTTGCCAGGGTTCAGGATATTGAGCGGATCCAGCATTGCCTTGAGCGAACGCATCAGTTCGATCGCCACCGGATCCTTCACATCGGGCAGGTCAGCCACCTTGAGCTGGCCGATACCGTGCTCGGCGGAGATCGAACCGCCCATCCGCAGCACCACGTCGAACACCACGGCGTTGACGTCGTGCCAGCGCGCCAGGAAATCCGCGGTGGTGGTGCCCTCTTTGGGCTGGGTGACGTTGTAATGAATGTTGCCGTCGCCGAGATGGCCGAACGGCACCGGCCGCGCGCCCGGCATCAGCCTCACCACGGCTTCGTTGGCCTCCGCGATGAAGGCC
>JAQGJF010000388.1 GCA_028290765.1 Tardiphaga sp. | reverse complement strand
GCTGATCAACAAGGAAACCATCGACGGGCTGATCGCCTCGGGGCTCTAGGATCGCACGATCCAGGTCGCTCTATCGGGCCGCATTGCCAGTCGGCAATGCGGCCCGGCCAATACTCGATAGAATGATCCCACGATAGAACAGTCCATTGCAGGACGAGCCCTTGGCGACTTTCCTGGAGATGTCCGGCATTTCGAAGCGCTTCGGCGGCGTGCACGCGCTTCGCGATGTCGATCTGACGCTGGAGGCCGGCGAGGTGCATTGCCTTGTCGGCGAAAACGGTTCCGGCAAGTCGACGCTGATCAAGATCATTTCCGGCGTCGAGGCGCCGGAACGCGGCGGTCGCATCGTCATCGCCGGCGAGGAATACCCGAACCTGGATCCGGTGCGCTCGACGCATTGCGGCATCCAGGTCATCTACCAGGATCTTTCGCTGTTTCCCAATCTCACGGTCGCCGAGAACATCGCGATGGCGCATCACCTTGGCGGCCTGCGCCCGGTCGACTGGCGGGCGATGCGCAGCACCGCTCTGGCGGCGATGGCGAGGATTGACGTCGCGATCGATCCGGACGCCAGGATTTCCGATCTCAGCATTGCCGGGCGCCAATTGGTCGCGATCTGCCGCGCGCTGGCCGCGGATGCGAAGCTGCTGATCATGGACGAGCCGACCGCGTCGCTGACACGCCACGAGGTCGACGCCCTGATCCGGCTGGTCAGCGACCTGAAACGCCACGGCATCTGCATCGTGTTCGTGAGTCACCGGCTCGACGAAGTGCTCGAGATCGCCGAGCGGGTCACGGTGCTGCGCGACGGCCGCAAGGTCGGCACTTTCGCCGCGGACAGCATCGACGACAGCAAGCTCAGCCATTTGATGACGGGAAAGGCGTTCGAGTACCAGGTGCAGGCCGCCGATCCCGCCGCGGGCGCGGTGGTGCTCGAAGTCGAGGATCTCTGCCGTGACGGCGACTATCACGACATCAGCTTTCAGTTGCGCGCCGGCGAGGTGGTGGGCCTGACCGGATTGCTCGGTTCGGGCCGCACCGAGCTCGCGCTGTCGCTGTTCGGCATGAACCCGCCCGATCGCGGCAGCATCGCGCTCGACGGCCGCCGGGTCGCGCTGAACACCAATGCCGACGCGATCGACATCGGCATCGCCTATGTCTCCGAGGACAGGCTCACGCTCGGCCTCATCCTGGAACAGTCGGTCGCCGCCAATACGACGCTCACCGTGCTGGAACGGCTTGCCGGCGCCTTCGGCCTGATCGGCGCGCGGGCGCGACAGGCCCATGTGGCGCGATGGGTGGCCGAACTCGGCATCCGGATCTCCAATCCCGACAACCCGGTGAAGACGCTCTCCGGCGGCAATCAGCAGCGGGTGGTGCTGGCCAAATGGATGGCGACCAACCCGCGCGTGCTGATCCTCGACAGCCCGACGGTCGGTGTCGACATCAGCGCCAAGGACGGCATCTACGAGATCATCCGGCGGCTGGCCCGCGAGGGCGTCGCGGTACTGATGATTTCCGACGAAATCCCCGAGGTGCTTTATCACAGCCATCGCGTGCTGGTGATGCGCGACGGCCGCCTGACCACCGATGTGCCGGCCGCCAGCACTTCCGAAACCGCGCTTCGAGCGGCCGTCAATGCCTGAAAGGTTCATGGCTTCATTCGGCAGGTTTAGGCGCAGCCACGAGTTCTGGCTGCTGATCGTGATCCTGGTGATGTGCGCCGGGCTCGGCCTCGCCAATGGGCAGTTTCTGACGATGCAGAATCTGTTCGACCTGCTGACATCCTATGCCTTTGTCGGCATCCTCGCGCTCGGGCTGCTGGTGGTGCTGATCGCCGGCGGCATCGACATCTCCTTCACCGCCACCGCTTCGGTGGCGCAATATGTCGCGCTGGCGGCGGCAAACGCCTATGGCGCCATCTGGTTCAGGGTGTTTGCCATCGCCATCGGCGTCGGCGCCGCACTCGGCGCCGTCAACGCGATCCTGATCCAGAAGCTTCGGATTCCGTCGATCATCGTCTCGGTCGCCACCTTGAACGTGTTCTACGGGCTTTTGATCTTCTTCACCGGCGGCAAATACATCTATTCGCTGCCGGACTGGTTCGCGGCCGGGATCTTCTGGTTCGAGTTCGAATGGGGCAAGGATTCCTCCTACGGCGTCAACCTGCAGATTTTTACGCTCGCGGTGTGCTTTCTCGTCACCTGGCTGCTGCTCAACCGCACCAATATCGGCCGGCAGATCTATGCCCTGGGCGGCAATGCCGATGCGGCAAGGCGGCTCGGCTTCCACATCTTCGGTCTCAACATGCTGGTCTATGGCTACATGGGCGTGATGGCCGGCATCGCCTCGCTGGTTCAGGCACAGCTCGCGCAGTCCGTCGCCCCGACCGTGCTGGTGGGCAAGGAGCTCGACGTGGTCGCCGCGGTGGTGCTCGGCGGCGCCAGCCTGATGGGCGGCGTCGGCAGCGTGCTCGGCACCTTCCTCGGCCTCGCTCTGCTCGCCGTGCTGCAGAACGGGCTCATTCTGCTCGGGGTGTCGTCCTACTGGTCGCCGCTGTTCGTCGGGCTGGTGATTCTCATCTCGGTGTCGGTGACGGCCTGGTCGCAGCGCGAGCGGCGGACGCGGAGGGCGCGCGCATGAGCGACGCACCGGCGATCAGCCTTCGTGGACGCATCGGCCGTCTGGTCGGCAACGGACCCATGTCCACGCTCGTCATCCTGCTGCTGGCGCTCTGGACCGTGTTCGCCATCGCCATCGGCGACCGGTTCTTTTCCGCCGACACCCTGCAGTCGATGGCCTTCCAGATGCCGGAACTCGGCCTCCTCTCGCTGGCGATGATGCTGGCGCTATTGTCCGGCGGACTCAATCTGTCCATCATCGCCACCGCCAATCTGACCGGACTGACCATCGCCTTCGTGCTGACGCGCACGATACCGGGCAGCGAAGGCATCGCCTGGGTCGGCTGGCAAATGCTGGCGCTGGTTGCGGGGTTTGCCGTCGCCGGGCTGGTCGGCCTCGTCAACGGCTTCGTCATCGCCTATCTCGGCGTGTCGCCGATCCTGGCCACGCTGGGCACGATGACATTGTGCAAGGGCATCGCGATCGGACTGACCCGCGGCAACGTCATCTCCGGCTTTCCGGAACCCATTGTCTTCATCGGCAACGGCACAGTGTTCGGCGTGCCCTTTGCATTGATCGTGCTGGCGCTCTGTGCCTTGCCGGTCGCGGTCATGCTCAACGCGACGCCGTTCGGGGCCAAGGTCTACATGATCGGCTCGAACGAGAAGGCGACCCGCTACTCCGGCGTCGACACCCGTGCCGTGCTGCTCAAGCTCTATGTGTTCTCCAGCCTGCTCGCCGGGGTCGCCGCGGTGGTGATGCTGGCCCGGTTCAATTCCGCCAACGCGGCCTATGGCGAGAGCTATCTGCTGGTGACCATTCTGGCGGCGGTGCTCGGCGGCGTCGATCCGTTCGGCGGTT
>JAQGJF010000288.1 GCA_028290765.1 Tardiphaga sp. | reverse complement strand
TTCAGGACAGGATCGCAACCGTTCCCGAACGCCCGCGGATCGACGGCATCCTGATTCAGGAAATGGTGCGTGGCGGCGTCGAAGTATTCGCCGGCGTCAACCGCGATCCCGAATTCGGGCTGGTGCTCGCCTTCGGCCTCGGCGGCACGCTGGTGGAGGTGCTGCGCGACGTGACGTTGCGCCCGCTGCCGCTGCGGCAGGGCGATGCCGAGGCGATGATCGCGGAAACGCCCATCGCCGCGAAAATTCTGCAAGGCGTGCGCGGCGCAGCGCCGGCCGATATCGAGGCGCTGGCCGCCAATATCTACGCGCTCGCCGATTTCGCCTGGGCCAACCGGGACTTTATCGACGAGGTCGACGTCAATCCGATCAAGGTGTTTTCGCGCGGCAAGGGCTGCGTGGCCATCGACGCCCTCATCGTTCCGCGCCGCTCCGCTGCGGCAACATCGGCGCATTGAGACCTGGAAGGGAAATCCATGACCGAAACTAAAACCAGCGTCATTGTCACCGCCGACATGAGCGCCGAGCGGCACGGCAATCCCGGATTTCCGGTGCTCGCGACCCCGGTGCTGCTCGGCCTGTTCGAGAAGGCCGCCATCGCCGCCATGGTCGACAGACTGTCTGCCGGCGAAGGCTCGGTCGGCACCGGCGCGTCGCTCAAGCATCTGGCGGCGACGCCGATCGGCCAGACCGTTACCATCACCGCCCGCATCACCAGTGCCGAGGGCAAACAGATCAGCTTCGAACTGGAGGCGCATGACGAAAGCGAGAAGATCGCCACATGCAGCCATGACCGCTTCATCGTCGATGTGGCCCGCTTCACCGGCCGCCTGGCCAAGAAGGCGGAGGCTGCGAAGGCTTCGTGAAGACGGTCCTGTTCACCAGCATCGCGGGCGACGAGATCGCCGCGGCGCTTTCCGCGCACGGCGACGTCCGGCGGGTCGACGAGCCGGCTGGCCTCGTCGCGGCGCTCGACGGCGCCGACGCGCTCATGATGGGCAATCCGGCGATTTACACCGCGGAATTCGCCGACCAGCTCTGCCGTCGCGGACATGCGCTGCGCTGGATTCAGCTGCTGTCGGCCGGCTACGACGGGCCGCTGCTGCATGGCATTCCCGAAGGCGTCATCCTCACCAATGCGGGCGAAGCCTGGTCGCCCACCGTCGCCGAACATGCGCTGGCGCTGCTGCTCGGTTTGCTGCGACGGCTGCCCGAATATCAGAGAGCGCAGCAACGGCAACAGTGGGACGCAAGCGCCCGCCCGCTGCTGGGATCGATCGAGGGCAGGACCATCGCGATCCTCGGCTATGGCAGCATCGGACGCGAGATCACCGCGCGGCTGCGTCCGTTCGGGGCCCGCATGATCGGCCTCACGCGCAGCGGCGCGTTTCCCGCGATCGAGCCCCGACCCGACAGCATGGCGCCGGTGTCGCAGCTCCATGAGATTCTGCGCCAGGCCGATGCGTTGATCGTCACCGTTCCGCTGTCGGACGCGACGCGGCATATCATCGATGCGGATGCGTTGTCCTGCCTGCCGGCCGATGCGGTGGTGGTGAACGTCTCGCGGGGCGGGACGGTGGACCCCGTAGCGCTTGCCGCCGCCTTGCGCGACGGGCGGCTCGCGGGCGCGGCGCTCGACGTCACCGAGCCGGAGCCGCTCCCGGCGGACGATCCACTCTGGCATGCGCCCAATCTGATCGTGACGCCGCATGTCGCGGGGTTCGGCAGCGCGATGCTGGCCA
This sequence comes from Tardiphaga sp., assembly GCA_028290765.1. The sequence continues at coordinate 1,682 of JAQGJF010000288.1, read as the reverse complement.
CAAGGCTCGGCGACCTCGTTGCCGAGAACGCCCGGCGGTTCGCCGCGCGGCAGGCGCTTCTCTACCGCGTCGAGGTGCCGGTCAGGACGACCGGATAGCGGTCATGCGCTGGCGCGGTGCCGTTGCGGCCGCGGGTGGCCGAGCAACACATCGGTCGGCACCAGGCCGAGCGATATTTTGAGGTGATAGACCGCTTCCTCGAGCGGCGCGAGCGAGGCGGCATCGAGATCGAAGCGTCCGTCGGTGATGTGCATATGCTGCTCGGGCACGAAATAGCTCTGCACGATATGGCGTGCGCCCATCGACTGCAGCACCGGCCGCAGGCCGTAGTCGAGCGCCAGCACATGCGCGAGGCTGCCGCCGGTCGCCAGCGGCAGCACCGCCTTGCCGGCAAAGGCGAATTGCGGCAGCACGTCGAGCAACGCCTTCAGCAGCCCGGAATAGGCCGCGTTGAAGATCGGCGTCGCGATCACGATGGCATCGGCGGCCTCGACGGCGGCGAATATTTCGAGGATCTCGGGCGCATGGCGGTCGGCGCGGAGCAGCGCCTCCGCCGGCAGATCGGCGGCCCGCAAGTGCCGTGTCTCCACCCCGGGACCCGCGCACATCTCCAGCACGCGGTCGGCGACACGCACGGTGCGCGACGTCGCGGAAGGGCTGCCCGACACGGCCAATATGCGGGTCATGATGTCATTCCTCACGGCTCAGGCGGCGGAACGCGGGGACTGGGCGGGATGAGCGGGGCGCGGCAGGCCGAGATGATCGCGCAGCGTGCGGCCGCTATATTCGTGACGAAACAGGCCACGCTTCTGCAGGATCGGCACGACGTCATCGACGAAATCGTCGAACGCCCCCGGCAGCCAGGGCGGCATGATGTTGAACCCGTCGGCGGCGCCTTCCACGAACCATTCCTCGAGGCCGTCGGCCACCATCTCGGCGGTGCCGACCAGCAGCCGGTGCCCCATGGCCGCGGCGGCGTAGTCGCGCAATTCCCGCAGTGTCAGGTTTTTCGCCTTGGCCATCGCGGTGAGCGTCACCGCGTGGCCCTGCATCATGGTGGAGGGCGGAAGCTCGGGGACTGGCCCGTCGAGCGGATAATCCGACAGATCCTGTCCGAGCCGCTCCGACAGCACCTTGAGCGCGGCGCTCGGATTCATCATCTCGCCGAGCGCAGCCAGCTTGGCCTTGGCTTCCGCCTCGGTCTTGCCGATGATCGGGGAGACACCCGGCATGATCTTCATATGATCGGGATTGCGGCCCATCTTCGTCGCCAGCGCGCGCAGATCGGCGCGGAATGCCTTGGCGGCGTCGAGATTCTGCTGAACCGAAAACACGATCTCGGCAATCGAGGCGGCGAGCTCCTTGCCGGCATCGGACGCGCCGGCCTGGATCAGGACAGGATGCCCCTGCGGCGGCCGCGAAATGTTCAGCGGTCCTTTCACCGCATAGAACTCGCCCTTGTGATCCAGTGTGTGCATGCGGGCGGTGTCGGCGAAGCGCCCATCACGCTTGTCCATCAGGATGGCGCCATCCTCCCAGCTGTCCCACAGCCCCCTGGCCACTTTCACGAATTCCGTGGCCGAGGCATAGCGTTGCGCGTGCGGCGGATGATTGTCGCGGCTGAAGTTTTGCGCGGCTTCGGGAAAGGCGCCGGTCACCACGTTCCAGGCGGCGCGGCCGCC
>JAQGJF010000347.1 GCA_028290765.1 Tardiphaga sp. | reverse complement strand
TGGCGCCGGTCGGCGCGCTGGAATCCTTCGACCGCGGCGGCGCCGCCACCGTGGCGCGCGCCGCCGGCAAGTTCGGCGCCGCCCATATGCTGAGTTCGGTGTCCGATCCCGGCATGGAGGAGGTCGCACAGGCCGGCCCCGACACGCTGCGGATCTACCAGCTCTATGTCCGCGGCGACGACGCCTTCGTCGAAGACCATGTCAGCCGGGCGATCGCTACCGGCAACAAGGCGTTCTGCCTGACGGTGGATTCCGCGCATTACAGCCGCCGCGAACGCGATCTCGCCAAGCGTTTTGTCACCGTCGGCCGCACCCGCGTCGCCCAGCGCGAATACCAGCAGGCGCTGGAATGGCGCACCGTCAAGCTGATCAAGGACAAGTTCAAGGACATCCCGCTGATCATCAAGGGTATCGCCACCTCGGAGGACACCAAGATCGCGATCGATCACGGCGTCGAATGGATCTACGTCTCCAACCATGGCGGCCGCCAGCTCGACCATGGCCGCGGCGCGATGCAGGTGCTGCCCGAGATCGTCAGCGCCGCCGCCGGCCGCGCCAAGATCATGATCGACGGCGGCTTCTGCCGCGGCACCGATATCGTCAAGGCCATTGCGGCGGGCGCCGACCTGGTCGGCATGGGCCGCATGCAATGCTGGGCGCTCGCGGCGGCCGGCGAGGCGGGAGTCGTCCGCATGCTCGAACTGCTCGAGGACGAAGTGCAACGCTGCCTCGGGCTGGTCGGCGTCAACAAATTTTCCGAACTCGACAAGTCCTATCTGCATGCGGCGTCGCCGACCAACCTGCCGCACGTCTTCAGCGCGTTTCCGTTGCTGGAGATCGAGCCGTATCGGTATTGAAGAAAGGGCTTTAGGATGGGTTGAGCCAACGGGTCGCGCGAATGCGCGCCCGATGATAAACTCAGCGAAACCCATCGACTTCGTCACGCGCGGCCAAGTGATGGGTATCGCTTCCGCCTTCGCTCGTTGAGCTTCGGCGGACGTGGTCGCTCAACCCATCCTACGAAGGCTTTCGGCGATTGCGCTTGGCATCGACGCGTTTCGCCGGCGCTGCCGCCTTCACCAGGGCATGCGCCATGTCACCCGCGGTCTCCATGTAGGACGGATCGCGATGCAGCAGGCTGACGGCGAAACACCCGTCCAGTAGAAGCGTCATCTGACGCGCCAGCAGCAATCCACCCGAAAATCCTTCGGCCTCGAAGCAGTCCTGCATCCAGCGCTCGAACTTCTTCTTGTGGGCCGCGCCGATTTTGATTGCCGGATGTCCCGGCAGGTTGGCGAGTTCGGCGGTGGTGCGGAGAAATCCGCAACCTTTCCATTTCGGATGACGGGCGGATTGCGCGAGGTGTCGGAAGATGCCGCGCGTCTTGTCGGCCAGGTCGCCTTTGGTGTCGGCGAACCAGCGCTGAAACAAAGCGATGTTCGGTTGGTCTCTGCCGGCAAGATAGGCGGCGACCAGATCGTCCTTGCTCTTGAAATGGTAATAGAGCGTCCGCTTGGTGACGCCGGCCTGCTCCGCCACGGCGTCGACGCTCACGCTCCGGATGCCCTCGGCGTAGAACAGTTTGCTGGCCGCGGCGATGATCGCTGAGCTGTCGTAGCTTCCATGACCGGCCTCGTATGTATACCGACCAGTGAATATACATTTCCGGCTACTCTGCCTAGCCTGCGGCCGACGATGATACGGCTTGCAGGTGTGCCATGAACGATGTGTTGACCGTGCGGATCGAGGACCGGGTGGCGTTGCTGACGCTCAACCGGCCGGAGAAGCTGAACGCCATGAGCGAGCAAATGCTTGCGGCGATCCTGGGCGCGCTCGATGGCATCGAACTCGATGTGGCGGTCCGTGCCGTCGTCATTACCGGGGCGGGGCGCGCCTTCAGTGCCGGAGCGGATATTGCCGCGTTCCGGCCTCACATCGATGCCGGGCCCGCCGAAGCCGTGGCCCGCTTCATGCGCCCCGGACACCGCATGACCTGGCGCGTGGAGTCGTTCTGCAAGCCGGTGATCGCCGCGGTCAACGGTCTGGCCTATGGCGGCGGCTGCGAGCTGGTGGAATCGGCGCATCTGGCGCTCGCGGCGGATACGGCCGATTTCTGCAAGGCGGAGATCAACATCGGGATCGTGCCGACCTTCGGCGGTACCCAACGGCTGCCCCGCAACGTCGGACGCAAGGCCGCGACCGAGTTGATCCTGACCGGTCGGGTCTTTGGCGCGACCGAGGCGGCGCGCCTGGGCCAGATCAATCGCGTCGTGCCGGCCGCCGACCTGATCCGCACCGCCATCGACCTTGCCAAGGAACTGGCCGCCAAGCCGCCGCTGACTCTCGCGGCAGCCCTGACGGCGATCCATCGCGGCATGGATGCGGCGATCGACGACGGGCTGGCGATCGAGGAGGCGGCATTCGCCGGGATCGTTCCGAGCTACGATACGAAAGAGGGCATTGCCGCCTTTCTCGAAAAACGCCGTCCGTCCTATCTCGGCAGATAGATGACGTGCTGTTGATCCAATGTGAGATGTCGGCAAAGATGGTCTGACGACAGGCCAGCCAATCGCGCATGATCGGTAATACGACATATGTCGCAGGACGCATCGATGATCCAGGCAGGGAACGGGTTGAGGGTCGCGCTCGATGGCGGGCGCTATTTCGAGGGGCCGCGCTGGCACGCCGGCCGGCTCTGGTTCGTCGATTGCATGGCCCGGACACTTCTGAGCCTTGGCGCGACGGGCGATTGCGAACAGCATGCCGCGTTTGCGGACGACACGCCATGCGGCTTGGGCATTTTACCGGACGGAAACCTGATCGTCCTGACAATGTTCCGGAAGCGGCTGCTGAAATATGCGGACGGCCAACTTTCGCTCTATGCAGATCTTTCCCGGATCGCAGCCGGTACGATCGATGACATGATCGTCGACGGGCTGGGACGTTGCTATGTCGGGGATCTTGGCTTCGATTTGCCGCCGCCGGCCGATCGCGATGCGGTCGGCCGTATCATCCTGGTAATGCCCGATGGCGAGATGCGGATCGTCGCGGACGGATTGCGCTTTCCCAATGGAATAGCGGTCTCGGCCGATCACAGCCGGCTCGTGGTGGCTGAAATGGATGGCGAATGCCTGGCCGACTTCAGGATAGACGTCGATGGCGGTCTGAGCTGTCGTCGCCGGTTCGGGAGCATGAAGGACCCGGACGGCATTTGTCTGGACTGCGACGGAGCCGTGTGGGTCGCATCCTTCAGCGAGGACGCCTTCATCCGGCTGGACCGCGAGGGACGGGAGCGGCAGCGGATCGAAGTGCCGGGGCGCCGCGCGATTGCCTGTGTTCTCGGTGGTCCGGAGCGGCGGACATTGTTTTGCCTGAGCGCCGCGACCTCGCCAGAGGAGATGAGGCAGCGAAAGTCGTCCGCCCGTATCGATGTCATTGATGTTCGAGATTCCGGCGCCGGTTATCCCTGAGCCGCAGCAGGATGACGGCTGGGCGCGTTCGCGGCTGTAGCACAGCGCCATCAATGCACCGCGATGCAAGCCCTTGCGTGTTCGGCAAACGTCAGCACCGCGGGATTGGGCCGTGCCGCCCGATAAAGATTGACGCGAAACACCGGGAGCCGCGGTAGCCCCAGCGTGGCGCGAACCGGCTCCATGTTGCTGACTTCGCAGGCGACCTGCCAGGCTCGTTTCGCCTTGCGCAAGGCGGCGATCGCCACCGGGCGAAGCACGCAGCTCTCGGCGCCGAGCGAAACCGGCAGCGGGTTGCGCGTATGCGCATTGCCGCCGCGTCCGCCGACCCAGACCAGCTGATCGCGGCGAAGCGTTTCGCCGCCGGTGCCGCAGCCAAGCTCGGTGGTCAGCGCGAGATCGATCGCACCGCTCTTCAACTCGGACAGCAGCAGCGCCGAATCCTTGCAGACCAAAGTGACGCGGATAGCCGGGAAGGTGCTGCTGAAGCGGCGAAGAATCGCCGGCGCGTAGCTGCCGATGATGTCGTAGGGCGCGCCGAACCGCACCTCGCCGTGGATCGCGGGCAGGTTCAACGCCGCCCAGATCCGGTCGTTGGCCGCAATGAAATGCGTCGCCGCGCCGAGCAGGCTCTCGCCCTCGGGCGTCAACGCCATGCGCTGTCCGGCCCGGGAAAACAGCGGCTTGCCCGACAATTGCTCCAGCCGCTTGATCTGATGGCTGATGGCGCCTTGCGAGCGGTTCAGGCGGCGGGCGGTGTGGGTCACGCTGCCGGTTTCGGCCACCGTCAGAAACGCCCTGATAATGCCGGTATCGACATCCCGCTGCATCGGCTGACCCA
>JAQGJF010000325.1 GCA_028290765.1 Tardiphaga sp. | reverse complement strand
CCACGCGTTCCCTGGTGATCGGATTGACCCCGCCGTCGGCCAGCGTCGCCCCCATGACCGCCAGATCCCTGGCGCTCACATTCAGCGAGCACTGCCGCGTGTAGAGATCGGTCGCCAGTTTGGCGTCGCAATAGATCCGGTCGTAGCTCTGCAGCAGGCGGGCGATGCTGCGATTGCGAAAATTGGTGTCCGATGCCGAAGCGTAGACTTCATCGTTCAGCCGCAATTGTCGCCCAGCAAAGCGCGACAGTCCGTCATGGATGAATTGCCATTTGTCTTCCGCGGTCGAACCCGGCACCAGGCTCGTGGTCGCAATGGCGCCGGCGTTCACCATCGGGTTGGTTCGACCGCCGCCGTGCTCGATCGCGGCCAGCGAATTGAACGGCAGTCCGGTGGCGTTGGCGCCCAGCCGGTCGCGTGCCGCTTCCGCGCCGATCGTCTCGCACACCAGCGCGAACACAAACGGCTTTGACACGCTCATGATGGAGAATTCGTATTCGATGTCGCCGGCCCCATAGACGCGACCGCTGATGCCGACGACGCAAACCCCGAACAAGTGGCGTGGAACCCTGGCAAGGGCCGGATAGACCTGTGAATTCTCCCCGTCATCGTTCGACGCGAAACGCCGGTGGGCGTCGGACACCAGTGTCTGCACTGTCTCGGGCTCGGGCAAATGCCCCGTTGAGATGTAAGGCCGCTCTGTCCGTTCCGCGACCGAGGGTAAGTCCATAGGACCCCTCCATCAGGCTCGCAACAGTCCCGCTCCCGGATCGGCGAGCCATTCGGTAACACGCGTTACACGCCGATAAACGATCTACGCTGACCGCCTCAGCTCTTTTTATTTGGTGCGGCAGTAAAAGCTCAGGTGTATGTCTAGTCAACCGTGCAACCGACAGAAAGGTTTGTGGCGAGTAGGTTTCGAGACAAAAATTTGTGATAAATCGCGACAACGCCGGGCGCGAAGTATGTCGCGCGTCGAAGCGGCTGTGCGTTCACACAGCGAGGTTCTATGATGCGGCGGTTCCGTGCTGCATCCAGGACGCGGGCTTCGATCATGACCAAGTCGAATGTGGAGCGTGACTCAGCAGGCGGTCGAAGCGGCAGGATCGTCGATCCGCGCGACGGCGATGTCGAGGATGATGCCGCGAGTCCCGGACAACGGTCGCTGCTCGCCATCGCCGGAAGCCTGTTGGTCGAGATCAGCCTGCCGAAACTGCTGTTCGCCTGGACCGTCTCGCTGCTGCTGCCGGCGGTGCTGCTGGGTCTTGCGCCGCTTTTGGCATCGGCCTGGTTCTCGACCTTGTCGCAACATTTGGTGGCGCTGACGGAAATTGGTGCCGCCGTGGTGCTGGTCGCGATCATGGCGCTGGGATGGGTCGGATGGCGGCCGCTGTTTCGGATCGCCGAGACCAATTTCTGGTCGCTCAACGCGCTCGCCGTTCAGCCCGGCTACGCGTTCGGCCGCGAAGCGCTACGTCACCTGGCGGAGCGGATGTTCGGCAAGAACCAAACCGCCGCCAGGCGGGCGCGGCTGCGTGCCGCAAACTCGATCGCCGCCGGTGTCGTGCTCTGCGCCTGCGCGGCATCGATCGCCATTCTCGCCTGGCCTGCCTCACGCTGGACCGGCAGCCTGAACGACCTCGCTTCGTCGCATCGCCTGATCGTGCCGACGCTTGCCAATGCCGTTGTGCTGGTGTCCGGCTATCTCGCGGTCGCGTCGCTCGTCTGGGGCTTTGCGGATGCCAGCATGGACCAGCCGATCGATCTGCCCGCCTTCGGTGATGCATCGTCCGGCGCCCGCATATGGCGCGTCGTGCATCTGTCGGACCTTCACGTGGTCGGCGAGCGATATGGTTTTCGCATCGAAAGCGGACGTGGCGGTCCACGCGGCAATGAGCGTCTCGACCGGATCCTGCAACGTCTCGCAGCCATCCATGCCGCCCGTCCGCTGGACGTCGTGCTGGTCACCGGCGACATGACCGACGCCGGCCGCGCGACGGAGTGGGCCGAGTTTTTCGACGCGATATCGCGGCATCCCGATCTGGCCGCGCGCATGATCGTGCTGCCGGGAAATCACGACGTGAATATCGTGGACCGCGCCAATCCAGCCCGGCTGGATCTGCCGTTCAGCCCAGCCAAGCGGCTGCGGCAAATGCGGACGTTGTCGGCGATCGCGGCCGTGCAGGGCGATCGCGTGCGCGTCGTCGACGACTCCGGGAAACTCATAGCCACGCTCAACGAGGTACTCGCGCCGCATCGCCCGCGGATCGTGGCCTTCATGGAACACGGCGGCCTGCGCCATGCCGCCGCGCTCGGCGGACTATTCGACGATCAGTTTCCGATGGTCCTGCCGCCCGATCAGGAAGACGGCCTGGGCGTCGCCATCCTCAACTCCAATGCCGAAACGCATTTCTCTTTCACCAATGCGCTTGGACTGGTCCCGGTCGAGCAGGCGCGCCGTCTTTCCGCCGCGATCGGCCATTTTCCAAAGGCGGGATGGATCGTCGCGCTGCACCATCATTTGGTGGAATATCCCATGCCGGTCACGACCTTTGCCGAGCGGATCGGTACCGCGCTCATCAACGGCAGCTGGTTCGTTCGCAAGCTCGCGCCTTTCGCCACTCGCGTCGTCCTGATGCACGGCCATCGCCACATCGATTGGATCGGCGCGTGCGGCGCGCTGAAAATCATCTCCGCCCCGTCTCCGGTGATGGGCCCGGCCAGCAACGCTGCTGCGTATTTTTATATTCACACTCTCGCCATCGGCGCGGAAGGTGGGCTCGGTCTGCTTCCGCCCGAGCGCGTCGAGCTGGCGGAAGCCGAATGTCGCATGATGATTGAACCATGATCGGGGCTCAGGGACTCGTCGCCGGCGGACCGGTCGGGCTGTGCCCTGTATCCTGACCGAGGCGTCGTTTCACACGCTCGCGCAACCGCTGGAACGTCACGTAAAGCATCGGCACCAGGAAGATTCCGATCGAGCTTGCGGCGAGCATGCCGCCGAACACGGCGGTGCCGACCGCCCTGCGGCTGATCTCGGCGGCGCCGGTGGCGACGACCAGCGGCAGCAGACCGAGGATGAAGGCGATCGAGGTCATCATCACCGCGCGGAACCGCATCCCGGCCCCGAGTATCGCCGCGTCCTCGACCGCGACGCCGTTTTCGCGCTGCTCCTTGGCGAACTCGACGATCAGGATGCCGTTCTTGGCGGCCAGCGCGATCAGCACCACGAGCCCGATCTGGCCATACAGATCGAGGGTCAGCCCGGCGAGCTTGATGCCGAGATAGGAGCCCAGCACGCCGGCCACGACCGACAACAGCACCGGTATCGGGATGGTCCAGCTTTCATACAGCCCGACCAGAAACAGATAGGCGAACAGCACGGCGAGCGCGAGAATGATGCCGGTCTGACCCGACGCCTGCTGCTCCTGATAGGCGGTGCCGGTCCAATCGAAACTATAGCCCGCCGGCAGGGTCGCCTTGGAAACCTCGGTCATGGCGGCCAGCGCCGTGCCTGAAGAGACGCCCGGCGCCGGGCTGCCGTTCACCGTCACCGAGCGGTAGTTGTTGTAGCGGGTGATCACCTGGGGTCCGGTGACGATCTTGATGCCGGCGACGGAACGGATCGGCACCATCTGACCGGCGCTGTTGCGGACGTAAATTCGCCAGATGTCCGGGATGTCGCCGCGATCGGATGCCTCACCCTGAACGTTGACCTGCCAGGTGCGGCCGTAAAGATTGAAGTTGTTGACGTAGATGCCGCCGAGCGTCGCCTGCAGCGCGGTGAAGATGTCGCTGGTGTTGAGGCCGAGCGCCTGCGCCTTGGCGCGGTCGATGTCGAGATAGATCGACGGATTGGTCGCCGTAAACGTCGTGAATACGCGCGCGAGCCGCTTGTCCTGGTTGGCGGCGCCGATCAGCCCGGCGGCGACGCTGCCCATCGCGGCCGGGTCCTGTCCCTCCAAGGCCTCGAGCTGGTACTCGAAGCCGCCGCTGGTCGAGAGTCCGATGATCGGCGGCAGATTGAACGGCAGCACATTGGCCTGCCGGATCTGCGAGGCGGCGCCGAAAATGCGGGCGATCTGCGCCTGCGCCGAATCCGACGCCGCCTTGCGGTCCGCGAACGGCTTCAGCCGCGCCACCATGAAGGCATTGTTCGGTTCGGAGGCTCCGTCGAGCAGCGAAAAGCCGACGATGGAGAGCGTATGCTCGACGGCCGGCATCTGCTTCAGCAGGTCTTCGACCTGTTTGGTCACCGCACTGGTGCGCGACACCGAGGCGCCATCCGGCAATTGCACCGCGATGAAGAACGCACCTTGATCTTCTTCCGGGAGGAATCCGGTCGGCGTCAACAGCGATATCCCGAAGATGCCGCCCGCGAACACCAGCACCAGTACCAGCGACAGCGCCGCCATGCGCACCAGCCGGTGCACAATGCTGACGTAGCGGTCGCGAACCCAATCGATGCCGCCGAGCACCCGCCCCATGATGCCGTGCCGCGGCCCGGTGTGACGCAGGAACACCGCGCACAGGGCCGGGGACAGGGTCAGCGCATTCAACGCCGAGATCACCATCGCCGCGCTGATCGTCACCGCGAACTGGCGAAACAGCGTACCGGAAATGCCCGGAATGAAGGCGATCGGCACGAACACCGACAGCAGCACCAGCGTGATCGCAATGATCGGCGCGGTGATCTGCGTCATCGCCTTCTTGGTGGCGTCGGCCGGCGACAGATCCGGCTCCTCCTCCATCACGCGCTCGACGTTTTCGACCACGACGATGGCATCGTCGACCACGATGCCGATGGCCAGCACCATCGCCAGCAGCGACACCGTGTTGGCCGAATAGCCGAGCACCAGCAGCACGGCGAAGGCGCCGATCAGGCTGACCGGAACGGCGATCGCCGGGATCACGGTGGCGCGCAAATTGCCGAGAAACAGAAACACCACGATCACGACGAGGACGAAGGCTTCGCCGAGCGTTTTCAGCACCTCTGTGATGGTGTCGTTCACAAAGGTGGTGGAATCATATTGCACCAGATAGGTCAGGCCCTCCGGAAACCGTCCCGACAGCGTCTGCAGCGTTGCCTGCACCGCCTTCGCCGTCGTCACGGCATTGGCGCCGGGCGCAAGATAGATGCCGATCGGCACGCCGGCGCGGCCGTCGATCCGCGACTCGCTGTCGAGATTCTGCGCGCCGATCTCGACCCGGGCGACATCGCTGATCCGCAGCATCGAGCCGTCCGGGTTGGCCCGCAGCACGATGTTGCCGAACTGCTCCGGGGTGCTCAGTCTGCCCTGGGTCTGCACGTTGAACTGGAACTGCTGCTGGTCGCTGATCGGCCGCGCGCCGATCCGGCCGACCGGCGCCTGCACGCTTTGGGCGCGGATGGCGGCGATCACATCGGAAGGGGCCAGATTGAGGCTGGTGAGCCGCTGCGTATCGAACCAGATCCGCATCGAGTAGTTCATCTTCGCGAACAGGCTGGCCTGGCCCACTCCGGGGGTGCGCGAAATCGCGTCGAGCACGTTGATGATGGCGTAGTTGGTGATGAACAGCGGATCCTGTGCGCCGTTGGCGCTGTAGAGCACGATGAACTGCAGGATCGCCGAGGATTTCTTCTGCACCGTCAGGCCCTGCTGCTGCACTTCGGTGGGCAATTGCGACAGCGCGCTCTGGACGCGGTTGTTGACATTGACCGTATTGATGTCGGGATTGCTGCCGAGCGCGAACGAAACCGTGAGCGTGTAGCTGCCGTCATTGCCGCTGGTCGACTTCATGTACAGCGAGCGGTCGACCCCGACCACCTGCGCCTCGAGCGGCTGGGCGACGCTGGTCTCGACCACCTCGGCGGACGCGCCGGGGAACACGCCGGAGACGGTCACCTGCGGCGGCACGATGTCGGGAAATTGCGCTACCGGAATCTGCAGCAGCGCCAGCGCGCCGGCGATGGTGATGACGAACGCAATCACGATCGCAAGCCGGGGACGGTCGACGAAGACGGCGGAAATCATTTGCTGTTGCCCACCGGTTTCGCCCCGCCGCCGTCCGTCTGGGTGGGGCCGCTGTTGGCGTCGGCCTTCAGGCTGGACTGGATCAGCGGGCTTGCCGGACCGGGCGAAACCGGTTGGCCGGGCCGCACCCGCTGCAGGCCCTCGACGATTACCTTGTCGCCTGGCTTCAGCCCGCTGATGACCGCGGCGATGGTCGGGGTCGACTGGCCCAGCTGGATCCGGCGCTGCTCGGCCTTGTTGTCGGGGCCGACCACAAAGACATAGTCACCCTGCTGGTCGGACAGCACGGCGGCGCGCGGGATCGCCAGCACCTCGACCGGCTGCACGCCTTCCACCAGCACGGTCACGAATTCCCCGTCGGTCAATTCATGCACCGGATCGTCTGTGGTGGACGAACCATCATGCAGCGTGGGGTTGGGGATGCCGCCGCGAACCGTGAAAGTATCGGTGTTCTGCACGATGGTGTTGTCGACAAAGTCCACTTTGCCGGTCAAGCCGTAAGCGCGGCCGTCCGGCAGGCGCAGCCTGATCACCACTGCATTGAGGCCGCCGCGAGCCGCATAGCGATCGCGCAATTCCAGTCCCCGCCGCACCGAGACCGGAAATATGACATACATCGGATCCTGGCTGACGATGGTCGTCAGCACGCCCGATGCCGGGCTGACGACGTTGCCCTCGGTCACCGCGGTGCGGCCGATCTTGCCGTCGATGGGTGAGCGGATAATCGTGTAATCGAGGTTGATCTGGGAAGCCTGCACCTGGGCCTGGGCGGCCTGCACCTGCGCCTCCAGGCTGCGCTGGTTGGCGAGCGCGGCGTCATAGGTCGATTGCTGACCGGCAGGCCCACTGAGCAGGATCCGCGCCCGTTCAGTGGTCAATTTGGCGTTTTCCAGCGTCGCCTGCAACTGCGCGACCTGCGCTTGTTTCGCCGCGAGATCGGCCTCGAACGGACCGCGCTCGAGACGATAGAGTTCGTCTCCCGTCTTGACCTCGCCGCCCTCGTTGAACAGCCGCTTTTCCAGAAATGCGGTGACGCGGGCGACGACGTTGACCCGGTTAACCGCCTCGACCCGTCCGAGAAATTCGCTGGTTTCGGTGATCGGTCGTGTGGTCGCCTCGACGATCCCAACCGCCGGCGGGCCAGCTGCAGGGGCCTGTGCCCGAGCTGTGGCGGTCAGGCCGAACACCAGGGCGCCCGCCGCTAACAGGTTGATCGGCATATCTGCAAGGTGCATCTACGCACTCCTCACCGCGGCCGGAAATGGAACCTAACACATTTCGGCCAGGTCCGTCAGTCCGGTCGACCATCACGACGCGTTGACTGGTTTGGAAGGTCGAATGCGGCAACGTGGGCCGAGGCGAAAAGCTAAGATTTATCGCGCTTTGTCTGAGCCGGTCCGCCGAGCAAATCGGCCAGCCAGCGGCTTGACGGATGCTCGGCGCAGAAGGTGAGGATCGCAAGCGTGATCGGTACGCCGATGAAGGTTCCGAACAGACCCCACAGGAAAGTCCAGAAGAAGATCGCGAACAGCACGATCAACGGCGAAATCGACAGCATCGTGCCGGACACGCGCGGCTCGACATAGCTCCCGACCACGAACTGGATGATGTTGAGGCAGGCAAAGACACCCAGCACCGCCTGCCAGCTGTCGAACTGCGTCATCGCCAGCAACGTCGGAAACAGCGTTGCGATGAAAGGGCCGATGAAGGGGATATAGTTGAGCGTGAAGGCGATCACGCCCCATTCGGTGGCGAATGGCAGCCCGGTGATCCACGCGAACACTCCGACGAGCAGGCCGGTCACGGCACTCATCTGCGTCCTCACCAATATATACTTTCTGAACCTGGCCGCGGTCGCGGTCGTGCCGTTCCGTATCACGCGCGCCGCCTCGCGGTTGTCGAGCGCCTCGATCTTCCGCCGCATGTCGTCGACTTCCAGAAGCCCCAGGATGACGTAGATCAGCGTGATGAGCCAGAAGCTGAACGTGGTGTTGACGCGACCGGTGATATACTGCGTCGCGCGCAGCAACCACGCGACATTGAAATGTTCGGCCCACAGACCGGCGATCGAGACGCCGTGACCGTCCAGCCACGTCACCACGGAGCCGTAAAGCGCTTGATAACGCGCCGTATCCGCGACGAGGGACCGTCCCACCCGGCCAAAACCCCAGATCGCAAGCGAGGCGACAGCGAGGCAGACCACGATCGTGACGAGCATGGTGACCGCCAGCGCCAGCAGCTTTGGTAGCCGCGACTGCAGCCGTTGCTGCAGCGGCCAGACGATCGCCATGATGAAGAGCGCCAGCGCGAGCGGCGCGAACACAGTGCTCGCCTGTGTGGCGGCGGCGGCCAGCACCACCACCGCAATGATCCCGACGGAGATCTTCAATGCCAGGTTCCTCTCCAACAACGGAACGCCCGCGCCAGAAAGAGACGGACAGCTATTCAGCTGGCCGGACTCAACGATACATTTTTATATATTCTCATAGCACAACATGGCCGCGTGCGCATCGGTGGACGTGGTCACGCAGCAATTGTTGCGGACGCCGCTTGCATGCAATCGCCGGCCATTCTCGCGTCCGTCATGCGGAGGCGGATGAAAGCCACCGGGATTTCACATCGTCATTTAGTTGTCTTTGCCTTTTCTTGTTGCTGCTTTCCACGCAGCAGCGCGCGTATGTACATCGGGCTCAGCGGCTGACGATCGGCCACAACCCCGAAGGGCGCCAGCGCGTCGTTCACGGCGCTCGGCAGCGCGCCGGTCGCGCCCATGACGCCGCCTTCCGACATGCCTTTGCTGCCGGTCGGGGTCTTGCGGTTCGGGGTATGCTGCGAGATCACCTCGATCGGCGGAATCTCGACGGCGGTGGCG
>JAQGJF010000278.1 GCA_028290765.1 Tardiphaga sp. | reverse complement strand
ATGTTCTCGGCCAAATTCACCTGCTTCGGCCCGCAAGTCGCCGTCGCCGGACCCGGCGTGGCGATCGTTTCGACGGTGCCGGGCGGCGGTTATGCGGCCTGGGACGGTACCTCGATGGCAACGCCGCATATCACCGGCATGGGCGCGCTGCTGCTCGCCCATCATCCGCTGCTGCGCGGCAACGTGCAGGCGCGCAACGAACAACGCGTTGCGCAGCTGTTCGCCCTGCTCGCGAATACCGGGGTGCGCTATCTCGGCGACCCGACGCGCGAAGGAGCGGGACTTCCCGACCTGCAGCGCGCCGGATTGAACGCCGCCCCACAAGCGGGCGTGCAGACCGCAAGCGCGGGGCCCCAGCCCAGCAATGCCATGGGCAACCTCGGGCGTTTCCAGACCTTCGACGCAGGCCCGCAATTCGGATCGCCGGGCTTCAACGGCAACGTCCCGTTCGTTGCCGCGGGCGGAATTGTGCCTGGCTTCAACGGCCTCACCGGCATCGATCCGGCAACGTTCCAGCGGCTGGTGCAGCTTCGCGCCGCCGGCCTGTTGTAAACGACCCGACGCCCTGTCCGCCGGCCTTCACGGCCGGCGGATATTCGCAAAGGACTTGTTCGCCACGCGAACTCGCTCGAGTCCAGAGCCACGCCTCGCTTGAAACGCGCGCTTCGCAGACAATACGGTGACGGATGTGATCCGGAACTCAGATCGGCGGGCTGCGCACCCGCAGGCGATGGGCCGCCTGGTTACGGCGCCGGACGTTCATTTTCTCGAGAATGTTGTGGACGTGGTTCTTGACCGTCCCGACCTCGATACGCAGGTTGCGCGCGATTTCCTTGTTGGAGAGGCCGAGTTCGATCATTTCCAGGATTTCGCCCTCGCGAGGCGTCAGATCGGCAATGGCGGGACGGCGCAGTTCGTCGGTCTTGATCGAGTTGGGCCGCACGTGCAGCGGAGGCGCCAGCGTGACGTGGTTGCGCGGGCCACAGGCCGCCAATCTTTCGAGCAGGGCAACGACATCGTTGATCGATCCGTTGCGGGGAACGAAGCCGGCGAAGCCGCTCCACATCGCCGCGATGGCGTGGCCAGCGATTTCAGGCACCGCCATCGCCACGATGCTGAGATCCGGCCGGTGCGCGAGCAGTTTGGTGGCGAGATCGAGGCCCTGCCACTCGGCAGCGTCCAACAGAACCATGTCCGGTTCCAGCCGCTCGACGTCCCGCAATGCGTCATCACGCTCAACCGCGCCGACGATCGCGAATCTTCCGTTCTGACTGAGGCGCGCGGCAAGCGCTTCGCGATAGAGCCCGACGTCGCTCACGATCAGAATACGGACAGCGCTGGCATCTTGCGCAACGCCCTCGGTCTGAATGGTCACCACCGATATAGGATCAGCCTCAGCGGAGCGTCGAGACATCGGAACCTCCCGGGGCAAATACAACAGACGAGATTAAAAACCCTGCCGGCTTGGGAACCGACGCGAAACGGCTAAAAATGTACTGAAAGCAATGGCGAGCTCGGAGCGCATTGTTCAGAACGATCGTGACAATAACATGGTCACCGCGACGCCGCTGTGAAGCGTGACACACAAAGGCTCTGCGACATTTCGCATCAACCGACGCTTGAGTCCGCATGACCGGACGCGAGAGTCCAACTCGCATCATCAACGGCCACCGAAATCAGCTCGCGAACCGCGGACTTGCCTGACGCGAATTGAGCAGCCCGCAGTTCACGCGGCACCGGGAATACGCCCGATTGCAGCGCGATAGGGGCTCTCCGGTCGAGCCATGAGCCCGTCGCGCGGCAGCTCTGGCTTGCACTGATCTGTTGTGACCATTAAATTGGGTCAGCAAACCATCCATTCCCGCCGAGCAGATCATCCGATGAGCTATGTCGAAGCGACCGAGACCTCCCAGCGCAAGACCGGGCAGATCAAGCTGCACGGTGCAAGCGGATTTGCCGGCATGCGCAAGGCCGGCGCGCTGGTGGCGCGCTGCCTGGATGAGCTGACCGATATCGTCAAGCCGGGGGTGCTGACCTCGCGGATCGACGATTTCGTCCGCGACTTTGCCTTCGGCCATGGCGCTTACCCCGCTACCCTGATGTACCGCGGCTATCGCTATTCCACCTGCACCTCGATCAACCACGTGGTCTGCCACGGCATGCCCGGCGACCGCGCGCTGAAGGAAGGCGATATCGTCAACATCGATGTCACTTTCATCGTCGAGGGCTGGTACGGCGATTCAAGCCGGATGTACACGGTCGGCCCGATCGCCCGGAAGGCGGAACGGCTGATCGAGGTGACTTATGACGCCATGATGCGCGGCATCGCCGCGGTGAAGCCCGGCGCCACCACCGGCGACATCGGCCATGCGATCCAGAGTTTCGTCGAGCCGCAGCAGATGAGCGTGGTGCGCGATTTCTGCGGTCACGGATTGGGGCGGATGTTCCATGACGAGCCGAACATCATTCACATCGGCCGGCCCGGCGAGGGTGTGCCGCTGAAAGCCGGCATGTTCTTTACGATCGAGCCGATGATCAATCTCGGCAAGCCGCACGTCAAAATTCTTTCCGACGGCTGGACCGCGGTGACGCGCGACCGCTCGCTGTCGGCGCAGTTCGAGCATTCGGTCGGCGTCACCCATGACGGCGTCGAGATCTTCACGCTCTCGCCGGGCAAGCTCGACAAGCCCGCGACCTCGGCGTAGTCCACGCTACGAGCGGCCTGCGGCCCAACCGCCGTCGACATGCAGGATTTCACCGGTGACGAAGGCTGCTTTTTCCAGATACAGCACGGCGTCGAGCACTTCCTGCATCTCGCCCATCCGGCCCATGGGTTGCAGGCCTGCAAGGAATTGATGCGTCTCGGGCGGATGCATCGGCGTCTTGATCGCGCCCGCCGAGACGGCATTCACGCGGATGCCGCGGCTGGCATATTCGATCGCCAGCGAACGCGCGACCGCGTTGAGACCGCCTTTGGTCAGGGCGGCAAGCGCCGCCGGAAGCGATGCCACGGGCTGTTCGGCGATCGTCGCCGTGATGTTGACGATGTGGCCGGAGCCCACCCGTAGCATGGATAACGCCACCTTCTGCGTGACATGAAAGAATCCCACCAGATTTACCGCGGTCATTGTCGCGAAGTCGGCTCCGGAATAGTCGATGAATGGCTTGGGAATGAAGGCGCCGGCATTATTGATCAGCGTATCGATTCGCCCGAAACGCTCGATGGCGGCGCTGACGATTCGCTCGGCTGTATCCGGTTCGGCGATGTCGCCAGCGACCGCCACGATCGCCGCGTCACCAGCGACATCGCTCTTCCCGATCGAGCGGGAGTTGGCGACAATGCCATAGCCGATCCCGCGAAAGCCTTTGACCAGTGCGGCGCCGATGCCCCGCGAGGCCCCGGTAATGACGGCAACTTTTTGGTCGGATGGCATGATCGTTCCTGTGGTGACCCGGTTGTATCCGGCGGAACGATGATCGAATGGGCCGACGGCGGCTTTGCTAGCGTTGCTGCGGCTTTGTCATTTAGTGCTGTGCCCGCCGATACTGCCCCGGTGTCTGGCCGGTCGCCTGACGAAAGGCGCGGGTAAAATTGGCCTGGCACGAAAATCTGAGCGTCAGCGCAATATCGACCAGGGAGTGATCCCCTCGTTTCAACCATGCTTTGGCGCGCTCGAGCCGCCGCGCGCTGACATGGCGATGCGGCGATCGACCGACCGCGGCCTTGAATGCCCGCGCGAAATGGAACCGGCTCAGGCAGGCAACCTTGGCCAGGCGATCGACCGTCAGATCGCCTTCCAGATTGGCCTCGATGTAATCCAGCACGCGGGACAACCTGCGTCGATCCAAGCCCTCCGGCGCGATCGGCGGAAAGGTCGGGGCAGCTGGGCTGACATGGTTTTGAACCAGCCTCGCCGCGAGGGTCGCAGCCAGCGTTTCGGCCAGCAGCCCACCCGCGGCGGTCTCGGTCCGCAGTTCCGCGACAAGGGCATAGGCGATCTCGGCCAGCAGGGGATCCTGGAAGCCGCTGTCATAACGCAGCGACGCGATCACGGATTCGTCGAGCCCAATGCCAAGGCTGTCCGGCGAGAACTGGTCGGGCGGAAGATAGACATGCAGGATTTCCGGCACCGGATCGGAGATGTCGATGAAGCCTTCCTGCATGCCGGCGGGAGAAAGCCAGATGGTCCCCCGCTCGGCCACGGTCCGATCGCAGATGCCGGCGCGTCGCCGCGTGACCACCGATCCGTTGCCGTGGACATCGACGCAGATCTCGATATCGGGCCGCATGCCCTTCAATGCGATGATGCCGCCGCCGTGACTGCGAAACTCCGCCGACAGGCCCGACCAGCCTCGATCGGCCGAAGACGCCAGCAGCCCCGCAGGACCATATTTCTCGACGCCGTATCCTTGCACCAACATCGGCTACTCCTGCGAAATTTTTACGACGCGCTTCACCGAAGGTGAACGCGTCTTTCCTGCGCAGTCCTGCAGATGTGGTGGGTGCATGCGTCGATCGCAACCGGCGTCATGATCCAATGGTCTCGCTGAGTCGCGCCTGGACCGCTCTCTTGCCGCGCCCCCGAGCCTTCGCCTGTCCGAATACGGCGGCCAGATCCGGCGCCGCAACCGGCTAGCCTTCGAAGCGCAAACGCTCTTCGACATGCAGGAAGTGATG
>JAQGJF010000285.1 GCA_028290765.1 Tardiphaga sp. | reverse complement strand
TGCACCCCGCCCCGACGCCTCCAAAGCACAATTCCTGATGGCAGGTCTCCTGGCTCGCGGGTCGTTGCCTGATCGCCGCCTTCCCGGGAAATCCCAGTGGTTTTGGCGAGGGCTCGTCGCTTACAGTTGCGGGGGCAGCGCCGGCGTTGAGAACATCTCGCACCGGCTTCCCTTTTCACCTTCCCTGCGGAAGGACCATCGCTCACGACCCTAGCTGCCGGGCTTTCCGGGGTCAACCGGCAGGGCGGTGTTGACCGGACCGCGCATCTTGCATCAGGTGCGGGAGGCGAAAGGTGCAATATGACGGCTTCATCCGACACTTCGTGGCAAATGCCTTCCGTGACACCGCTCGATCGTTCGGGCGAGGGTGGGTTGCGCGCGCGCATCGACGGCAAAGCCAAGCCGCCGGGCTCGCTCGGCCGCATCGAGGATCTCGCCGTGCAACTCGGGATGATCTGGCATCCGTCCGAGCCGCGGGCCGGAAAGAGCGTTTTGCTGGTGTTTGCCGGCGATCATGGCCTGACCCAGGAGGGTGTTTCGCAATATCCGTCCGAAGTGACGGTGGCGATGGTCCGGACGTTCCTGGCCGGCCGCGCCAGCGCCAATGCCTTTGCGGCCGCGGTCGGAGTCGAGATTACGGTGGTCGATGCCGGCGTTGCCGCCGATCTGCCGCCGCATCCGGGTCTGGTCTCCGCCAAGATTCGCCACGGCACCGCGAACGCCGCGCGCGAACCCGCGATGTCGGCGGACGAGGCCTCCGCCGCGCTGGCGCGGGGCTGCGAGCTTGCGGTCGATGCGATCAAATACGGCGCCGACATCATCGCGATCGGCGAGATGGGTATCGGCAATTCGGCATCCGCGGCGCTGATCCTGCATCGGCTGGCGTCGGCGCCCTTGGATCATTGCATCGGCAACGGGGCAGGGCAGGACGACGAAGGACTTGCGCGCAAGCGTGCCGCGCTGAAAAGTGCTGCGGATCGCAGCGACGCCACCGCACCGCTCGACGTTCTCGCGCAGTTCGGCGGGTTGGAGATCGCGATGATGGCGGGCGCGGTGATCGGAGCCGCCTCGCAGCGCCGGCCGGTCATTGTCGACGGCTTCATTTCCAGCGCGGCGGCGCTGGCCGCGATCAGATTGTGTCCGGCCGCGCGTGATTACTGCGTGTTCGCGCATCGCTCGGCCGAGCGCGGCCACGGTATCCTGCTCGATGCGCTCGATGCCAGGCCGTTGCTCGATCTCGGCCTGCGGCTGGGCGAAGGCACCGGCGCAGTGCTCACGGTGCCGTTGCTGCGCGCGGCGGCGCGGCTGTTGACCGACGTGGCCGATCTCCGCGACGTATTATCGGGCGCGATCTGAATGAGCGAAGCAGGCCATTTCTGGAACGCGCTGCGATTTCTGACGGTCATCCCGGCGCCCAATATCGATCGTGTCGAAGACGACTGGTTGATCCGCGCAGCCAAATATTTCCCCTTGATCGGCATCATCGTCGGCGGCTTCTCGGCCGGCGTGCTGCTGCTCGCCGGCGTGATCTGGACCGGATTGTTGCCGCCGCTGCTGGCGGTGGCCGCCGGCACCGTGCTGACCGGCGCCTTGCACGAAGATGGGCTGGCCGATACCGCCGACGGTTTCGGCGGAGGGCGGTCGCGGGACACGCGGCTTGTCATCATGAAGGACAGCCGGATCGGCACCTATGGCGCGCTGGCTCTCGGCTTTTCCGTGGCGTTGCGTGTCGTGGCGCTTGCAGCGTTGCCGCTGTGGATCGGCGCCGCCGCACTGATCGCTGCGCATGCCGGCGGGCGCTTTGCGGCGGCGGCGGCGATGTCGTTATTGCCCTATGCCGGCGATCCCGCCGCGACGAAGCTGACCTACACCGAGGCATCACTGCGGCGTTCGGAAGTTGGCCTGGCGGTGATCTTCGTGCTGGTCGCGTCGTTGCCGCTTGCACGAACCGGCGTCTTTGCCGCTCTGATCGGCCTGTTGCTTGGCGCCGCGCTGGCAACCTGGCTTGCCGGCCGTGCACAAAGACTGATCGGCGGTTATACCGGCGACGTATTGGGGGCTACTGAACAATTGTTCGAGGTCGGGCTCCTGCTCGGCGTAGCCGCTATTCTGAACGTGTGAGAAGTATCGCTCGGAGCAATCGGGAGATCGACTTGAACAAACCCAGTTTTCAGCCTGGAGCCAACATGCCGGCGGCGTTCCGTGCCGCTACCGGTAGTCCAAACCGCATTCGTCAGGTTGGCGCGGTGCTGGTGACGCAGGACAGCACCGAGATCACCGCCTGCAACACCTTTCCGGCCGGCGTTCGCGACCTCGATGAACGCCACGAAGATGACGGCCGCCTGGTCTGGATGGAGCATGCGGAGCGCCACGCCATTTTCGAGGCCGCCCGGCGCGGCCTCGCCACCGCCGGTGCGCACCTCACTACCACGTTTTTTCCATGCATCGATTGCGCCCGCGCCATCGTCGATAGCGGCATCAAATGTCTCGATACGCCGGCGCCGGCCTTTGCCGATCCGGTCT
Organism: Tardiphaga sp.; assembly: GCA_028290765.1. The sequence continues at coordinate 586 of JAQGJF010000285.1, read as the reverse complement.
GGGGTCCGTCCTTCGAACGGTCGCAAATCATCCTTCAGGAGGGTGGCGTCGAGATTCGTGTTGTCGACGCCGGAAACGAAACCGGCATCTCGTAGGGCGATCCCTGGAACGCGTCGGCACCCCGTCCGATGCGTTCAATGGCTTCAACCATCCGGCCGGACCGCTGCAGCACGTCGTCGGCGAGGATGACCATCAGCCGGTTCGGCGTTGCGAATGGCGCGCGCCGTCGCAATTCGCCCGCGATATCGGACTCACAACCGGGATTGCGCGCGCAGGCAATCATATAGGCCGCAGCGCTGGAACGGCTGATACCGGCCCAGCAGTGCACCAGCATCGGCCGGGCGCCGGTCCAACTCCGCGCGAAATCGAGAATGGCGCCGACGCTCCCACGATCCGGCGCGATCAGGCCCTCTCTCGCCTCCGTTATGTCATGAAAATAAAGCTGCAGGTGCTGCTCGAAGGGCGGCTCATGGCGCGGGTCGTCCTCGTGGCCGGGAGACAGCAGGGTCAGCACATGGGACGGCCGGTGACGCGCAGCGGTGGCGTCGAGATGTTCCAGCGGGGAGACGACGATCATGATGTTTGA
>JAQGJF010000247.1 GCA_028290765.1 Tardiphaga sp. | reverse complement strand
GGCCTTCGACGAGTGGTACCGGAAATACGCGCCGACCGAGATGAAGGATACCAGGCTGTGTCTGGCCTTCGTTCAGGATCCGGGCACATTGCACAGCAAGAAGAAGATCGTGTTGCCGTCGGATCTCAGCGGACTGAAAGTGCGTCCGGCGCAGAGCGGTGTCGCCGAGATGATCAAACTGCTGGGGGGCGCCAATGTGCAGGCGTCGGCGCCGGAATCGCGCGATGCGCTTGAGCGTGGCGTCGCCGACGCGCTCGCCTTCCCGTGGGGCTCGCTCTTCCTGTTCGGCATCGACAAGGCGGTGAAGTACCACATCGACGTGGCGCTCTACACGCAGGTGTTCACCTTCAACGTCAATACCCGGGTCTACAACTCGATGTCGGAGGCGCAGAAGAAGGTGCTCGACGATCATTGCTCGCCGGAGTGGTCAATGAAGATATCCGAGCCGTCGACGGAATTCGAGATCAACGGCCGAACCAGGATGAAGGCGCTGGCGGATCACGAGATCTACAAGCTGACTGACGACCAGCTCGCGCAGTGGAAGAAGGTCGTCGAGCCGCTGCATGAGAGTTGGGCGGAGGCGGTGAAGAAGGTGGGGAGCGATCCCGCCCAGATCGATGCCGATCTGCAGGCGGCGATCAAGAAATACAACGCCGGAATTTGAACGCTGGCAGTCGACGATGGCGACGGCGCTCCCGCAACCGCATTTCCTTCAAGTCTTTGGGTAAAACATGACCGCACAGCCTGAGGTCCTGAAAGATGGCGCGCGCGCGGCGCCGGCACCACCTGGCGCCGGCCGCGGCAAGAACTTCATGGACCGTTTCATCGATTCGATCGAACTGATCGCGGCCGCCTTCGTCGGCATCGTGGCGCTGAACACGTTTACCGCGGTGTTCACGCGCAAATTCTTCGCGGTCACGATTCCCGATTACTATGATTTTGGACGGCTGTTGTTCGGCATCCTGATCTTCTGGGGGATCGCGGCGACCAGCTATCGCGGCACGCACATCACGGTGGACCTGGTGTGGGCGAACGTTCGACCGAAATACCAGCGCTGGATCGACGTGTTCGCGACCCTGGTGCTGCTGTTCGTCGTGACGGTGCAGACCATCACGCTGTTCGACAAGGTGAGCACCACCTATCAGGATAACGTTCTGACCTACGACCTGCGGCTGCCGACTTGGCCGTTCTTCGCGGTGGCCTGGATCGGCGACGTGTCGGCGGTGTTGTTGATCGCCATCAGGACCTATCGGCTGGTCTTCCATCCGGACGAAATCCACGATGCAAAAATCAAGACGGTGGAGTAATCGCCCGTGAGTCCCGAAACAGTCGCTGCCATCGGCTTCGTCGCCCTGTTCGTGCTGATGCTGCTGCGCGTGCCGGTCGGCATGGCGATGGGCCTCGTCGGCATTACCGGTTTCGGCTATCTCACCGGTTTCGAGCCGGCGCTGAAACTGGTCGGCCAGACCACCATGCGCACGGTCACCGATTACACCTTCGGCGTGATCCCGATGTTCCTGCTGATGGGCGCCTTCGCCTCCGTCTCCGGCATCAGCCGCGAGCTGTTTCGCGCCGCCAACACCTTTGTCGGGCACTGGCGCGGCGGCCTCGGCATCGCGACCATCGCTGCCTGCGGCGGCTTTGCCGCGATCTCGGGCTCGTCGGTGGCCACCGCCGCGACGTTTTCCGCGGTGGCCTATCCGGAGATGCGGCGCTTCAACTATCCGAAATCATTCGCCACCGGCGTCATCGCGGTCGGCGGTACGCTCGGCGCCATGCTGCCGCCGTCAACCGTGCTTGCGGTCTATGGCATCATCACCCAGCAGGATATCGGCAAGCTGTTCATCGCCGGCATCGTCCCGGGTTTGCTGGCGATCGCCATGCATATGATCACCATTTCCATCATCGGCCGGGTCAGGCCGGGGTTCCTGCCGACCGGCGCGAAGAGCTCGTGGGCGGAGCGTCGCGGCGCTATCCGCGACGTCTGGTCGCCGCTGGTGCTGTTCACCTTCGTGATCGGCGGCCTCTATGGCGGCCTGTTCATTCCGACCGAAGCGGGCGCGGTCGGCGCCGTCGGTGCGTTCCTGATCGGCGTGCTGCGCGGCAGGCTCAACAAGGACGGCGTCCTGCAGTCGCTGCTGCAGGCGACGCGCACCGCGGCCGCGGTATTCACCGTCCTGATCGGCGCGCTGTGCTTCGGCTATTTCCTCACCATCACGCAGACGCCGCAGCACGTGACGCAGTTTCTGACCGGGCTCGGCATCGGTCCCTACGGCGTGCTGGCTCTGATCCTGCTGATGTATCTGGTGCTTGGCTGCCTGATGGACGCCATGGCCATGATCATCCTCACGGTGCCGATCGTGTTCCCGGTGGTGACGGCGCTCGGCTTCGATCCGATCTGGTTCGGCATCATCATCGTGATGACGGTCGAACTCGGCCTGATCCATCCCCCCGTCGGCATGAACGTGTTCGTGATCAAAAGCGTGATCAAGGATGTCAACATGTCCACGATCTTCGTCGGGGTGCTGCCGTTCGTGATCACGGACTTGATCCGCCTCGTCATCCTGATTGTTTTCCCGCTGCTGGCCACCTGGCTGCCGCAGCGCATGATTGGATAATGGAAATGACCAGACCGCAAGCAAGCTGCGCATTCACGCTCAAGGTGGAAAAAGGCGATGAATTGCCGTCCGCCCTGCGGCGCGCGATCGAGCATGTCAGGCATCACCGAACACAGGCGCTGGTCGAAATCCGCGTCGCCGCCTGAGCGAGGGAGGTCATCATGCTTTCGATCGTAGCCGAACTCGATGCAGAAGCCGTGCGACACGGGGATCGCCTGCACACGGCGCAGGGCTCGCTGACGCTCACCTACGCCCAATTCGTCGCCGCTACCCATCGGGTGGCCTGCGCGCTGCGCCAGGCCGGCATTGGAGAAGGCGACAGGATCGCGATCTGGTCGCGGAACGACGCGCGCATGCTTCAGGCCATCTACGGGACGCTGCGCTGCAAGGCCGTGATCGTACCGCTTAACGCGCGCAACAGCGTCCCGGAAAACGTCTCGTTACTGCAACGTTTCGGCTGCAAGGCCCTGATGGTGCAGAAGGGCCTGACCGACCTCCGGGCATTGTCGCAAGACGTACCGGGCCTCGCGCTCATTGTGCCATTCGATCCGTGTGACGGACTGAGCGGCTTCGACGAATGGTCGTCCGGATCCGCCGATGTGTTTCCCGATCTGTTCGTCAGAGCCGACGATCCGGCCGCGATATTCATCACCAGCGGCACCACCGGGCAGCCGAAGGGCATTCTCCACAGCCATTTCGGGCTCGCCATGATGGCGGCCGGCTACCGTGATGTGGTGACGGCCGCGCGCGGCGCACGTCATCTCGTCGTCGCGCCGCTTACCCACGTCGCGGGCGGGATCGTCTATGCGACCATGGGCGTGGGGAGCACACAATATATCGCCGACTCAGCTCAGCCCGCTTCTATTCTCGACACCATTGCCGGCCATCGTATCGATCTCTTGTTCGCGCCGCCGACGCTGGTCTATGCCTTGATCGATGAGCAGCAGCGCCAGCCGCGCGATCTGTCGTCGCTGAAAGTGCTGATGTATGCCGGTTCGTCGATCTCGCCGGAGCGGCTGCGCCAGGCCATCGAGGTGTTCGGCGACGTCCTCCTCAACATCTATTCGCAATCCGAGGTGATCTACCCGATCTCGTCGATGTCCACCGCGGATCACCGGCGCATCGCCGCCGGCGAGGAGCGGCTGCTCAAAAGCGCCGGGCGCGCCACGCGCCAGGGCGCCGTTTCGATCATGGACGACGGGGGCAGGCATCTGGCGCCCAATCAGGCCGGCGAGATCGTCACCCGGTCGCTCGGCGGCATGAAGGAGTTTCTCGACGATCCGGATGCAACCGCGACGCTGCGCGAACATGGATGGCATCATACCGGCGACGTCGGCTATCTCGACGACGAAGGGTTTCTCTTCATCGTCGATCGCAAGAAGGACATGATCATATCCGGCGGGTTCAATGTCTACTCGGCCGAAGTCGAGAGCGTATTGCTGCAGCATCAAGCCGTGGCCGATGCAGCCGTCGTCGGCGTACCGGATCCGAAATGGGGTGAAGCCGTCAGGGCCTTCGTGGTGCCGCGGGCGGGAACGGCGCTGGATCTCGAGGAACTGGGGCAGTTCTGCAAGACCCTTCTCGGAAGCGTCAAATCGCCCAAGGACTATATCGTCCGCAACGATCTGCCGCGCAACTCGGCCGGCAAAGTGCTCAAGCGAATGCTGCGCGAGGGCGGGGAGGTCCCATGACCGATACCGTCCACGCCCTTTTGAAGTCGCATCGGGTGCCGGCCTGGAGCGACCGCCTGTACGCGCCGATCGTCGCGGCACCCATATATCTGGTCACGACCCCGGCGCTGGTGATCGCGGCTTGCGAAGGGGGCATCGCCGCCGTCATACCGGCATTGAACGCCGAGGACGCTCGGCAACTCGATGGTTGGCTGGGCGAAATAGCTGCCGCCGTGCATCGCGAATGCGCCGGCATCTGGGGTGTAACTCTGGTTTGTCATTCCCCAGCGGCAACGTGACGGTTATTGCGGCCACGGGATCGGCCCGGTCTGCGGTGCTGCCGCAGGTGCCGACATTCGAGGAGTTGGGCGTGTCAGGCTTCACCCGCTCGAGCTGGGTGGGTTTGTTCCTGCCGGCGGCGACGCCGAAGGAAATCGTGCAAAAGCTGGTGAACGACGTCAACGAGGCCCTGGCCACGCCCGCGGTGAGCGCCAGGCTCACGGCGCTGGGCACGCAGCCGGCCGGCGGCACGTCGGACGCGTTCGAGCAGCAAGTGAAGGATGACTATGTCTACTACCGCTCACTCATCCAGCAGGCCAATGTGAAGTTGGATTGATCGGCCGGTCGCGCGACGTTCTGGAAGATGATTATTAGCCAACGTCAGCTATGTAACGCATCGGGATCGCCCGGGGGCGCGCGAAATGGTCGGCGGGCTGGATGGCCCGCTAAAATCGGACTTTCAGCGTGATCAATGGCGGCCCCCGAGAAAGGCATCGGAGACCGCAGGGTCGTCGACCAGCGCCTGCGCCAGGCCCGAGGTTACGACGCGGCCGGTCTCCAATAGATAAGCACGATCCGCCACTTTCAGGGTCTGGCGGGCTTTCTGTTCGACCAGCAACACCGACAATCCTTCGGCTCGGGCTGCGGCGATCACGCCGAATACGTGGTCCGTCGCCTGCGGGGCAAGTCCGAGGGAAGGCTCGTCGAGCAGCAGCAACCGGGGCTTCGACAGCAGCGCACGCGCGATGGCAAGCAACTGCTGTTCGCCGCCGCTGAGCAGGCTCGCCGCCGCGTGGCGGCGCTTGCCGAGCACCGGAAAGCGCTCCAGCATCCGCTGCTTGTCCGCCATGGCCTCGCTTTTGTCCGGGCGGGTGTAGATGCCCATCGAGAGATTTTCGTCGACCGTCATGCGCCCCAGAATTCCGCGGCCTTCAGGCACGAGCACGATGCCACGGCGGACGTTGCGTTCGGCATCGTTCGGCCTGAGCTTGTGGCCTTCGTACACGATGTCACCCTGAAAAGGCAGCAGGCCGGCAATCGCGCGCGCGATCGTGCTCTTGCCGGCGCCGTTGGCGCCGAGCAATGCGACGATCTCGCCCGCCTTGACTTCGAGATCAACGCCGCGCACCGCGGCGATGGCGCCATACCGGACCTGCAGGTCGCGCGTTGCGAGCATCACTCTTCTTTCCCGAGGTAGGCGTCAAGAACGACGGGGTTGCGACGGATCTCCTGGGGGGTGCCCTGCGCGATCAGCACGCCGAAATCGAGCACGTAGAGATAGTCGCACAGCCGCATCACGAAATTCATGTCGTGCTCGATCAACAGGATCGTCAATCCGGTGGCGCGAAGCCGCAGCATGAGCCGGCGGACTTCCTCCGCCTCGTCATGGTTCATGCCGGCGACGGGTTCGTCGAGCAGCAGCAGTTTTGGCCGGGCCGTGACGGCGCGGGCCATCTCGACCTTGCGCTGCAGGCCGTAGGGCAGCGATCCGGCGGGGCGGTCGCGCAGGTCGGAAAGCCCGAAGAACGCCATCACCTCCTCGGCGCGGTTTTTCGCGGCGGGATCACCCCAGCCGACCGGCAGCAGCCGACGCCACCAGGATTCGCTGTGAGGCTGCGCCACCAGTAGATGTTCAAACACCGTCATGCTGGTGAACAGGCGGATATTCTGAAACGTCCGGGCAATGCCCTTGCGCACGATCTGGTACGGTGGCCGGCCGGTGAGGGCCGCGCCACTCAGGCGCACCTCGCCGGCATCGGCGCGATAGGCGCCGGTGACGACGTTGAATAATGTGGTTTTCCCGGCGCCGTTGGGGCCGATGATGCCGATGATCTTGCCTTCCGGCACCTCGCTGGTGACGTCGGAGAGCGCGTGGACACCGCCAAAGGTCTTGGTGACGCCGGTCAGTTGCAGCAGCGGCGCGTTCATGACGCCTGTCCCCGCAACACCAGCCCGCGCAACAGTGCGCGGTCGAGGATGCCTTGGCGTCGTACCAGCAGTACCAGGATCAGCAGCGCACCGAAGGCGGCGAGACGCCAGTCCGCGATGGGTCGCAGGAATTCAGGCAGGAAGACCAGCAGCACCGCGCCAACCAGCGACCCCAAGCCGAGTGTGGAACCGCCGAGGATGGCAGCGAGAACAAAATCGATCGAGCGCTCGAAACCGAAATTGCCAGGTTCGATGTAGACGTGATGGTGCGCGAACAGGCCGCCGGAAATCGCGGCGACCGCCGCGCCGATGCCGAACGCGCTGACCTTGATCGCCACCGTATTGAGTCCGATCAGGCCCGCCGCGGTCTCGTCGTCGTGCACGGCCTGCATTTCCAGCCAGACCCGCGAGCGTTCGACCAGCATCAAGACCACCAGAATGCCGCCGGCCCATGCCCAGATGTAGCCAACGGAA
>JAQGJF010000244.1 GCA_028290765.1 Tardiphaga sp. | reverse complement strand
GATCGCGAGCCCCGGGGCAATCAGCGGCAACATGACGCGGCGGAACACCACGGCAGGCGTTGCGCCGAGCATGCGCGCGGAGCGCTCGAGGCTCGGATCGATGCCGGAGATGTAACCCAGCAGCATCAGGAAGCAGAACGGGAACTGCTGCATGAACAAAGCCAGCATGACGCCGATATAATTGTGGGTCAGGATGAAAGGCTCGCTGATGAGGCCGAGCCCAAGCAGGATCTGGTTGAGCCAGCCTTGCGAGCCGTAAAACCCCAAAATGCCTTCCGACAGCAGGATCACGCCGAGCGAGATCGGCATGATCAGGATGGTGGTGATGGTCCGCTCCATGAAGAAGCCGCGCCGCATGCCATAGGCAAGACACAGCGCCAGCACGAGAACGATGACGGTGGTCGGGATGGCAAGGCTGAAGGTGATCCAGATCGTGCCGTACTGATAGGGATCGCTGAAGAAGGCGAGATAATTGGCGAGACTGAAACCTGCGATTTTTTGCGGCTGCAGGCTGAGATAGACCCCGTACAAAAATGGGTAAACGAACATGCAGAGCACATAGAGCAGCGACGGCAACAGGCAGAACAACGCCAGGGCGTCGAATTCGCTTCGTTCGTCGTTGGCGGCGGCGCGCATCAAACCCTCGACTATTCGGCTGGCAGCAGCACGACTTTATCGACCGGAAAGCCGAGATCGACCTGATCGCCGACCTGCATCTGGCCTGCCGTGCGCAGCCATATCCGGGTGCCGTCCTCGGTGCGGACGGCGGCTTCCTGTTCGCGGCCGAGATATTCGACGATCTCGACCCGGCCCGACACGATACGCGCACCGGCCGATCCAGCGCCGAGCTGAATGTCCTCGGGCCGGATCGCCATCACAGCGTCGGTGCCGACGCCGAAGCCGTCACCGGCCCGGGCGCGCAGGGTGAGATTGCCGCTCACGCCCTCGGCCACGCCGCCCAGCAGCGACGCGATATTCACCCTGAAAAAATTGCGAAAGCCCATGAAGTCGGCAACGAAGACATTCTTCGGCCGATCATGAATTTCCTGTGGTGTACCGGACTGCATCAGGATGCCGTTGCGCAGCACCACGATGCGGTCGGACATCGAGAGCGCTTCGGCCTGATCGTGGGTCACGTAGATCGAAGTGAGGCCCAAATCGGCGTGAATCTGCTTGATCTCGGCGCGCATTTCGACCCGCAGCTTGGCGTCGAGATTAGACAGCGGTTCGTCGAACAGCATCAGCCGCGGCCGCAGCACCAGCGCTCTGGCGATGGCGACGCGTTGCTGCTGGCCGCCGGAGAGCTGTCCCGGGTACCGCTCTTCGAATCCCAACAGCTGCACCAGGCGAAGCATTTCCTGGACGCGCCGCTTGATCTCGTCCTGAGCAAGCGATGTCAAAGTGAGGCCGAACGCGACGTTGTCGTACACCGTCATATGCGGAAACAGCGCGTAGTTCTGGAACACCATCCCAAAACCGCGCTTTTCCGGCGGCAGATGGTCGATCCGCTCGCCGTTCAGCCTGATCTCGCCTTGGGTTGCCGGAATCAAACCCGCCACGATCGAGAGCGCGGTCGATTTGCCGCATCCACTCGGCCCGAGAAAGGTGACGAATTCACCTTTGCGAATTTCGAGCTCGAGATTGTCCAGCACGGTCTTGTTGGCGTAGCGCTTGGAGATTCCAAGTTGCAACGAATTCAACTGGTCGCTCGGCCCCTGCATATCGCCCCGTCTCAAATTTACTGGAATGGACTTGTCGAACAGGCCGCAGGCGCGCGCAGTGCGCGCCTGCCCCGCCATCGAAGATGGCTGTTTCCTACTTCTTCACCTGGGTAGCGCCGACCTCGCGGTCCCAGCGGTCCATCGCATAGCTCAGTTCCTTCACGCCGAGCGGCGCGGAAACCTTCCACTTGGTACCGACCTGGTCGTATTCCGGACGCCAAAACTCCTTGACCAGTTCCTGGATATCCTTCGGCGCCTTGTCGATGGTCGCGGCCGCAATGGTGGGGCCGATGAAGCCCGGCCATGACAGCACCTGCTGCTCGGGTTTGCGCATGAACTTCATCAGGTCGATGATGACGTCGACCTGATCCTGCGGCACCCCGGTCGGGATGCACCAGTAGTGGCCGTCAACGACGAAGGTCGTGTTCTCCATGATGGAAATCTTGGAATCCGGCGGAATCACGCTCTGCGCACGGGGCTTCATGTCCCATTCCATGATGCCGGCGATGATCCAGCGTTGTGCCTGCGCGAATTCCTTCAGGGTGATGGCGGTGCCGGTGGGATAGTATTCAACGTATTGCCCGAGCTCCTTGAGATAGGCCCAGGTCTTGTCCCAGCCCTTCTCCGGATCGAGCGGCTTCGAATCGCCCAATATGTGCGCCATGCCCTGCACGATGGAGCGCCCGGGGCCGCTGTTGGCCGGCCGCGCATACATCAGCTTGCCCGGATTGGCTTTCGCCCATGCCATCAATTCGGCGGCGGTCTTGGGCGGATTCGGCACCTTGCTGGGATTGTAGATGAGCACCGGACCGCCGGCATTGCCGACCGACGGGATCATGTAAGGCGCGCCTTCGTCATACAGCGCCTTGCCGGCCGGCGTCATGTCGTCACGGGGAAACAGCTTTTCGAAATCCGGAATCTTGATCAGCTGGTTGTTGGCGGCGAGGAACGAACCGCCGTCCTGCCCAGTCAGGACCAGATTGATATCGAGGCGACCGGCGTCCTGCTGCGCCTTGATCTTGGCCGGCAGTTCAGGCGCCGGCGCGCGCTGGATCTTGATTTCCTTGACCTTGTCGGGATTGGCCTTCTTGTAATTTTCGATAATGACCTGAACGGAAGCCAGATCGCCGCCGGTATCGATGATCGACAGGGTGATCGGCTCGGCCACGGCCGGCAACGCCGGAATAACCGCCAGCATCGCGCCAGCGGTCATGGTGGCGAACGACATCGCAGACAGCCGCGCCCACGCAGCCGGATAAATCCGCATTTTGGGTTCCCTCCCTGAAATTTATTATCGCCGGCCTTTTGGCCGGCATTTTTTAGATCGTTCCAACGTCTGAGCGTTCAGCATCCCGGCGTTACCGACAACTGTCAAGTCGTCGTACGACTTTCAGTATCCTGCTGCAGTGCGACATCACGCCCGACGATCGCAAAACGAGCGATTGTGGGACGATTCGTCCGCCCGCACACGCGTCACTCGTGACCGGCGACCGGTTTGACCCGATACGGCTCTTCGAGGAATTTCACGGTTTCGGCGTCGAGCGTGATATCCAGCGCTTTCATCGCATCGTCGAGGTGCATCATCTTGGTCGCGCCGACGATCGGCGCGGTGATGCCGGGTTTGCCGAGCATCCAGGCCAGCGCGACGGTCGCGCGCGCCACGCCCAGTTTCTTGGCCACCTGCTCGACGCGATCGGCGATGACCATATCCTCGTCGTCGACCCCCAGCCGCATCACTTTCGTCATCTTGTCGGTGGTGCCGCGCAAGGTGGCCCCGTCCAGCTTGGTATTGCCGGCGAGAAAGCCGCGCTCATTGGGATAGTACGGCGTAAGCGCGATGCCATCGCTGCGGCACAGCGGAATCATCTCGCGCTCTTCCACGCGGTAGACCAGATTGTACAGGTTCTGCAT
>JAQGJF010000216.1 GCA_028290765.1 Tardiphaga sp. | reverse complement strand
CGAGGCCTACCGCAAGCTCAATACCGTCAATGGCCAGGATCTCGGTTCGCTTTATCTCGACGTGCTGGAGCTGCCGGCCAAGGGCGAGAACTACATGGCCTATCGCACCGCCAAGGAGTTTCCCGTCGTCGGCGACGTCATCAACAAGGCGGTGGAGCAGACGGTGACCGGCCAGTTGCCGGCGCGCGATGCCATGAACGCGGCGCAGGAGCAGGCCGTCGCCAACCTTCGTCGCTCCGGAAGCACGCTTTGACGACAACGAACCTGCTCGACGCCGAACGCCGACGTTTCAATCGTTGGGCGCTGGCGCCGAGCCTGATCATCCTGTTCGTGATCGCGGCGCTGCCGGCGCTTTATCTGCTGGCGGCGAGCCTGACGCCGTTTCAACTGGTCAATCCCGGCTCGGCGACCGACTTCAGCGCGCCGTTCCGCAATTATCGCCTGCTGCCGGGCGACCCGCGTTTCGTCAATTCGCTGATCGTCCAGGCCAAGCTGTCGTTCTGGGGCGTGCTTTTCCAGGTGCTGCTGGGCCTGCTGCTGGCGCTGCTGCTCAATGCGCAATCGCGCTTCATCGAATTCGCGCGCACCTTTTTCCTGATTCCGATGGTGCTGCCCCCGATCGTGGTCGGCGTGATCTGGAAGCTGATCTACACCCCGGACATCAGCCCGCTTTATTACGTCGCCGGGCTTCTGAACTTCACGATGCCGGCGCTGACCTCCAGCGTCAATTTCGCGCTCACCGCCATCATCATCGCCGACACCTGGGAGTGGTTTCCCTTCACCTTCCTGATGGTGCTGGCGGCACTGCAGACGATACCGGAGGAGTATTCCGAGGCTGCGCTGATGGACGGCGCCGGACGGTTGCAGATCTTCTTTCACGTCACGCTGCCGTTCATCGCGCCGATCCTGACGATTTCGGCGATGTTCCGGCTGATCGACAGCGTCAAGGCGTTTCCGCTGATCTTCCTGTTGACCGGCGGCGGGCCGGGCAGCGTCACCGAGGTGACGAATTACTACGCCTACCTGATGGCATTCGATTTCAACGAGATCGGCTATTCCAGCGCCATTACCATCGTCATGCTGGTGTTGGTGGTGATTGTGAGCCTCGGCGTGATGTGGATGGGCCGCAACCGCGAGGCGCTGACATGAGCCAGTCTTCCGGCCGCTCCTCGGGGATCGGGCGTCACGTCGCGATTGCCGTGACCTTGCTGGTGCTGCTGTCGCCGTTCCTCTGGCTGCTGCAGATGAGCTTCAAGTCGAACGACCTCATCATGCAGTTTCCGCCGCCCTTGATCTTCAAGCCGACGCTGGAAAACTACACCTCGCTCTGGCATGGCCCGTTCGCGTTGTCCTTCGTCAACAGCCTGCTCAGCGCGTCGTTCTCGACCGGTCTGGCGCTGCTGTTCGGCATCCCGGCGGCCTACGCGCTGTCGCGCTGGGCCGGATCGGGCAAGCAGGCGCTGGGCTTTGCCATCCTGGTCACGCGGATGGCGCCGCCGATCGCCTTCACCATCCCGTTCTTCCTGTTCTACCGCTATATCGGTCTGCTCGACACCGTCACCGGCCTGGTTCTGGTCTACACCAGCTTCAACCTGCCGCTGGTGATCTGGATGATGCAGCCGTTCTTCGAGACGGTGCCGCCATCGCTGGAAGAGGCCGCGCTGGTCGATGGGGCGAAGATCAGCCGGGTGTTCGTCGAGATCGTGCTGCCGATGGTGGCGCCCGGCATCGCCGCCACCGCGATCCTCTGCTTTCTCTATGCCTGGAACGACTTCTTCTTTGCGCTGATCCTGACCCGGACCAACGCACGGACCGCGCCGGTGGCCGTCGTCAACTTCATGAATTATGAAGGCTGGGAGTGGGGCAAGATCGCCGCCGGCGGCTCGCTGGTGATGGCCCCGGTCCTGGTGTTCTCGCTTGCCGTACGGCGCTATCTGGTGAGCGGTCTGACGGCCGGTGCCGTGAAAGGATAAACACTTATGCAGCTTCCGACCGGTGTCTCACGTCTGGTTTTCATTCTCGCGCATCCGGCCGGACACGTCAGTGCGCCGCGATTCTACTCGCCGTTTTTCTGGGAAAGCGGCCTCGATTGGCACATGGTGCCGATGGACGTCACCCCGCAGGATTTTTTCGCGACGGTGCGGGAGCTTGCGAAATCGGGCAGCGTCGTCGGCTTCAACCTCACCATGCCGCACAAGCCGGCGGCCTTTGCGATGTGCGACGCGGTCGGGCCGGCGGCGAAGTTCGAGGGCGTGGTCAATACCATCCGGATCGAGGCCGGCGGCCGCCTGGTCGGCGATTCCTTCGATGGCGCGGGCTTCGTCAATGCCGCCCGCGCACAAGGCGTGTTCGATCCGGCGCGGCGCTGTGTCGTGATTGGGGCCGGTGCCGCGGGGCGGGCGATCTGCCACGCGCTCGCCTCGGCCGGGGTGAGGCGCCTCGGCATCCTCAACGAGACCGCCGAACCGGTCGAAGCGCTGGCCACCCGGCTTCGCGAGCATTTCGACGGGCTCGACATCAGCCTCACCGAGCGCTTCGACGATTGCGGCCTGCTGATCAACGCCACCCCGGTGGGGCTGCATGCGACCGACCCGATGCCGGTCGATCCCGCAAAGCTGCCGGGCGATTGCGCCGTGTTCGACATTCTCGCCGCGCGCCAGACCGAATTGATGCAAGCCGCATCTGCCCGCGGGCTCAAGGTGGTCGGCGGTGTCGAGATGATCAAGCACCAGCTGCCGCTGCAGACCGCGTTCTGGCGCGGCGAGGGCAGTGAGCTGCTCCATTCGCGAAAGTAAGGTTTCGATGTCAAAGCCGCATATCATCCTCATTATCACCGACCAGCAGCGCTTCGATACCATCGCGGCACTTGGCCACGATTACATGAAGACGCCGAACCTGGACCGGCTGACGCGCGAGGGCGTCTATTTCGAGAACTGCTTCGTCAACGCGCCGAGCTGCGTGCCGTCGCGCGCCGCGCTGTTTTCCGGGCTCTATCCGCATGCCTCGGGTGTGTAGCGCAACGGCCAGGCCTTGCAGCGCACCTGGATCGGCAATCTGGCCGACGCCGGCTATCACTGCGTCAATGTCGGCAAGTTGCATACGATTCCGTATGACGCCAAGGCCGGATTCCACGAGCGCTTCGTGGTCGAGAACAAGGACCGGTTCTTCGAGGGACGCTGGTTCGCGGATGAACTCGACAAGGCCTTTGCCGCGCAAAAACTCTCGAAGCCGTCGCGCGCCGGCTACCGCAATTTGCCGGACTATGCCGACCGCATGGGCGCGTTCACCTGGGACATGCCGAAATCGCTGCATCCGGACGTGTTCGTCGCCGAAACCGCGATGTGGTGGCTGGACACGCGCCCGAAACCCGAGGCGCTGTTCATGCAGATCGGTCTGCCGGGACCGCATCCGCCCTATGATCCGCTGCCGGAATATCTCGATCATTATCTCGGCCGCGACGACCTGCCGGTGCCTGAGCCCAAACAAAGCGACCTGGACGGATTGCCGGAATATCTCAAGGAAAAGCGCCGTCACGATGCCAAGGTGGATCACGACGCGGTGTCCTGGAAACTGGCGCCGACGCGCGAGGAATTGCGCCGGCTGCGGGCGCATTACTGCGGCAATGTCACCATGATCGACGAGCAGATCGGCTTGTTGTTGGCGACCCTTGAGCGAAAAAACTATCTC
>JAQGJF010000168.1 GCA_028290765.1 Tardiphaga sp. | reverse complement strand
CCAGAAGCCAAGAAGCAAGAACTGGATTGCTTCGTCGCGAGAGCTCCTCGCAATGACGGGGCTGATGACGCCGATTTAGCTATTCGTCGACCACCGGATTGCTCAGCGCGCCGAGCTTTTCGATCTCGACCTCGACGACATCGCCGGCTTTCAGGAAGATCGGCGGTTTTCGCGTGAAGCCGACGCCGGCGGGGGTGCCGGTGGCGATGACGTCGCCGGGCACGAGATCGAAAATATCCGATGAATAGCTGATCAGCCGTTCGATCGAAAAAATCAGCAGCGAAGTATCCGACGACTGCACGGTCTCGCCGTTGACGCGGGTTTCGAGTTTCAGGTGGGTGGGGTCGGGCACCTCGTCCGTGGTCACCAGCCAGGGCCCGAACGGTCCGGTACCGACGAAATTCTTGCCGGCGGCGATCTGCTGGGCGTGGCGCTGATAATCGCGGACGCTGACATCGTTGTAGATCGAATAACCGGCGACATGGCTCATCGCCTCGCTTTCCGGAATGTGGCGGCCGCCCTTGCCGATGATAACGGCCAACTCGCCTTCCCAATCGAGATGGGTCGAGACCTTGGGCCGGATCACCGGCTGGTTGTGGCCGACCTGGGAACGCCAGACCCGCAGGAAGATCGGCGGAAATTCCGTGAGCTGGCGATCCATGCCGTGCGCCACCGCTTCCTTGTGGTGATCGAGATAGTTTCGCACCGCGCAGATGATCTTTTCGGGGCGCGGAATCACCGGCAGGTAGCTGATGTCGGACAGTTTCAGGGTCGGCTTGTGAGCGGCAACGATCTGGTCGCGCTTGGCGAAATCGGCGCTGGCGATGAAATCCGCCAGCGTCGGGAATTGCGCGCCGAGGTCGACGATGCCATCGCCGACAACGGCACCCCAGCTTTCCTTGTTGCGGTGGGAGAATGACACGAACTTCATATCGGGGCCTTTCGGCGTTTCGCGCGGGGAAGCTGACTTCGATCAACCCTGGTCGAGCAGATGCGCGGCGTATTTGACGACATTGTTGGAGGTGCTGCGGATATGCCGCTCGATCAGCATCAGAGCGCGATCGGCATCGCGCGCGATCGCCGCCTGCATGATGGCGCGATGCTCGCCAACCTTGTCGCGGGCCTTCGGGCGGAACATCGACGACAGATTGCGGTAGCGCTCCGCCCGCGCGAACAATGACGCCCGAATGGTGAGCAGCGTCGGCGAACCGCCACCGGACACCAACGCTTCATGAAACTGCCGGTGGGCGACCTTCCATTCGGGATCGTCGGCATGATGTCCGGAGAGCCGTTCCTCGATCCGTCCGAGGCGATGCAGCGTCGAAATGACCGCAACTTCCCAGTCGTCGCCGCCCTGCGCGATGGATCGTTTGAGCAGTTCGATCTCGATCAGCACCCTGGCGTCGGTGACGTCGATCAAATCGGCGGAGGTGACAGGCGCGACACGAAAACCGCGCTGCTCTTCGGCGACGACCAGGCCCTCGGCGGCCAGCGAGGTCAGCGCTTCGCGCAGCGTCGTAAAACTTGCTCCGAAAGCCGAGCGCAGCGCATCGAATTTCAAAGCCTCGCCCGGCTTGAGCCGGCAGGCGAGGATGTCCTGGCGAAGCCGGTGGGTGATATCGCCCGCCAGCGTCTTGCCGAACTCCTTGCGCGGTTTCGCCGCCAGATTGCTCATCTCGGTGCTGCCTTTGCGAACGACGCCGGATGCGTGTTGCCGATTCCCAGAATGGAGCCTGAAAACGGATATTGCAATAATTTTCGTAATAGTTATGATTTTCGAAAATTATGGACAGGGGCGAGGCGCTGGATCATGAAGGCTGTACTGGTGCACCGTCCGGGCGGACCCGAAGCGCTCGATGTCGTCGATCTCGCGGTCCCTGAACCCGGCCCAGGCGAAGTCCAGATCAAGGCCGAGGCTTTTGGCGTCGGCCAGCCGGACGCGCTGATCCGGCGCGGCGTCTACAAGTGGATGCCGGCGTTGCCGGCCAATCCGGGCAACGACGTCGCCGGCCGGATATCCGCCGTCGGCAAGGATGTCGGCGACATCGCGGTGGGACAAAAGGTGCTGCTCAGCGCCCGCGACCTGTCGCAGCGCGGCGGCTGCTACGCGGAATTCGTGGTCGCGCCGGCGGATACAGTTCACCTGCTGCCGGAGGCGGTCGACGTCCAGGACGCGGTGTGCCTGGCCAATTATCAGGTCGCCTGGGCGCTGCTGCACCGATGCGGCGGTCCCCAGCCGGTCGACAGCGTTCTCGTCATCGGCGCGGCCGGCGGCGTCGGCAGCTCACTGGTGCAACTCGCCAAACTTGCGGGCATGACCGTCATCGGCACCGTCAGTTCACCCGAGAAGGCGGATTTCGCGAAGGCGAACGGCGCCGACCACGTCATCTTCTATCGCAGCGAAGACGTGGTGGCGCGGGTTCGCGAGCTCCGCGGCGGCCGTGGCGTGGGCATGGTGCTCGACCACGTCTGCGGACCGGAATTCGTGTCCTATCTCGGCGTGCTGGGGAAATGGGGCACGCTGGTCTCCTACAATGCGTTCGCCGGCCTGCCGGAACAGAACCTGATGGGCGAGATGCGGAACTATCTCGACGTTTGTCCGGCGGTGCGATGCTTCTCCTTCCACATCTACGATCATGACCGGGAGGGACGGCGCGCCATCATGCGCGAAGTGATCTCTGGACTGGAGCGACGCGCCATCAAACCGGCGATTTCCGCGCGGCTGAAACTCGCCGAGGTGCGGCAGGCGCATACGCTGCTCGACTCCGGGGCGGCGCTCGGCAAGATCATCATGACCCCGTGAGCGCCGGTTCGAATGGAAATGCGGAGAGCCAAATGATCGACGCCAAGCGCATCCGGCATGCCACCTTCGTGACCGGGGATATCGAAGCGCAGATCGACTACTACCGCTCGGTGGTCGGGCTTGGCGTGGTGGCTCACGAGGCCGGCCGCGTCTTCCTGGCAACGGAGTCGGAAGAACTCGCCCTTGTGCTCGAAGCCGGCGATGCGCCGTCCTGTCGGCGGATCGCTTTCGAGGTCGCGCCGGATACCGATCTGGCCGATCTGAACCGGCGGCTCGGTGCCGCCGGCATCGCATCGAAACTACGCAGCGACGCCGCGCCCGGCGTCGCCGCTTCATTGATGCTGACCGATCCGCACGGAACGGAGATCGAGTTGATCGCCGGCTGGACCCCGAGCCCGCTGCCCGAGCCGGTCGGCGGCATCGCCGCCAGCAAGCTCGGCCATGTCGCGCTGGTCACGCTGGACCCCAAGGCCGCCGCGACCTTCTACGGCAGCGTGCTGGGCTTTCGGGTTTCCGACTGGATCGAAGACTCCTTCGTCTTCATGCGCTGCGGCGCCGATCATCACTCGATGAATTTCGCGCGCGGTACAGCCCAACGCCTGCACCACATCGCGTTCGAACTGCGCGACGCGTCGCACATGCACCGGGCCTGCGACCTGCTCGGCAAGAAGCGCATGCCGATCCTGTGGGGTCCGGTGCGGCACGGTCCCGGCCACAACGTCGCGATCTATCACCGCAATCCCGACGGCCATCTGGTCGAACTGTTTTTCGACCTCGACCGCATGACCGATGAAGCGCTCGGCTATTTCGAGCCGCGGCCCTGGCATCGCGATCGTCCGCAGCGGCCCAAGGTCTGGGTCGGACTGCCCCGCGATATCTGGGGGCTGCCGCCCTCGGCCGAGCTTGCGGAGTTCGAACGCAAGAAGCCGTGAACACCGTGAACCAGGACTGCCACGCAAGAGCAACCGATCACGGGAACGGACCAACAAGAAACGCCACAGGGGAGTGACAAGGATGCGTAAAGCGAGGGATGTGTTTTCGGTCAGGCCGCTGGCGCGGATCGCCGCCTGGGCCATGGCGATCGTACTGGCAACCGCAACGGCCGCTTCGGCGCAGAACTATCCCAATCGCGTCATTCGCATCGTCCACGGTTTCGCTTCCGGGGGCGCGGCCGACACGCTGTCGCGCATCATGGCCGACGGGCTGTCAAAACAGCTTGGACAAAGCGTCATCGTGGAATCAAAGACCGGCGCCGGCGGCAATATCGCGGCCGATGCCGTCGCCAAGACGGCGCCCGACGGCTACACGCTGGGCCTCGTCACCGGCGGCCATGCGATTTCGGCAGCGCTGTACAAATCGCTGCCGTTCCAGCCAGTCGACAGCTTCGATATGATTTCGACCGTGGTCTATTATGCGCTGGTCATTGCCGTGCGCAGCGACCACGAGGCCAAGTCGCTCGCCGAACTGATCGCGCTCGCCAAGGCGAAGCCCGGAACGCTGAGTTTCGGCTCGGTCGGATTCGGCAGCACCCACCATCTCGCCGGCGAATTGCTGAAGACCTCGGCCGGCATCGACATCGTGCATGTGCCCTATCGCGGCGACTCCCAGGCGATCACGGCACTGCTTGCCGGAGACGTGCCGATGATCGTCGGCACCAGCGTCCTGCTCGCGCCGCAGATCGAGAGCGGCACGGTGCGCGGGCTGGCGGTGACGTCGTCGACGCGCAGCGCCTTGCTACCGAAGGTGCCGTCGGCCCGCGAAGCCGGCCTGAAGGATTTCGATGTCCGGACCTGGGCCGGCCTGCTGGCGCCGAAGGGAACGCCACCCGCGATTGTCGAGACACTCAACAGGGCCATTCAGACCGTGCTAGCCGATCCGGACACCAAGGTCCGGCTGGAGACGGCCATCGGCGGCGACGTCCGTGGCAGCACGCCCGCCGAAATGCGCGACCTCGTGGCCTCGGAGATCGCCAGATGGACGACGCTGATCGACACGGCAAAAATCCCGAAGCTCTGAAGGCTATTCAGTCTCCGCGCTGTTATCCCAACGATCGCAGAAGGCCACGATGTCCGCGGACTGGAAATCCGCCAGACGCGCCATGAGCAGATCGAACGGCCAATCCCACCAGGCGATGCGGATCAGGCGGGCCGCGATATCGGCGGGAAAGCGCTCGCGGATGGGACGGGCGGGGACGCCACCGACAATGCTGTAGGGTGCGACGTCACGGGTGACGACGGCTCCGCCCGCCAGCACCGCGCCATCACCGACCGTGACGCCCGGCAAGACCAGCACGCCATGCCCGATCCGTTGCCGATCACGACCTTGTCCGACCGGCGCTCCGCGAAGAAGGCGTGGTCGCGTTCGGCATCCGCATCGTAATATTCCGGGCAGTAGGTAAAGCGATGCAAGGAAGGCCGGTCGATCGGATGGTTGGGGGCTCCGATGCGCACCGACGCCGCAATGGCGCAGAATTTTCCGATCTCGGCAGCGGCCACATTGCAGTTCGGCCCGAGATAGCTGTAATCGCCGAGCGTCGAATATTCGACGACGCTGTCATCCAGGATTTCGCAGCACCTGCCGATCTGCGCTTCGCGCAGGAAACCGTGCTGGCGATCCTGGTCTGCGCGATCTTCGGCTCTGGTCTTGTACCCTCCAAATCCGTCCCCTCCCCTTCCCGACCGCCGTCCGTCCGGCTGAAAACGGTCTCTTGCAAGCGTCTCTTGCACCCGAAACATAGGGACCGGTAGACGCCGATGATGAAACTTGCGTGAATGGCGTCCCGGGCCCGGGCGCGCAAATTGCAGCACGGATCTGTGCAAAAGGCGACACCCCGGCGAAAAATCGGGCCGGCGCGCGGCGAACAGCCATCGGGACCTGTCGCCACCGCTTGTTAGGAAATCGATGCCATGGTGCCGGCATGGCATCGAACGTCCTATTCCCCTTCCGAAATCCGAATCCGGGCATTCGTCGTGAGCTCGTCGATCTGCTTTACACGTCGTTTCCCCAGGTTTTGGCCATCAGCGCGACCTCGGTGACCGGCGCCGTCACGCTCGCCGCCCTCACCGGCGATCCGGCCTGCGCCGTCATCTCGTTTCTTATCCTGATCACCGCGGCCGCAAGACTTTACAGCCTGCGCCTCTATCCGTCCCGCGCAGCGAAATTCTCCGACGAGGATGTCGTCCGCTGGGAACGCATTTACGGCGCGGGCGCCGCCGCGTTCGGGACCGCGCTCGGCATGCTCTCATTTCGCGCCCTGGAACTCGGCGACGCTCCCGGCGCCTGGCTCAGTTTCGGCCTCTCGATGTCATATTGCGTCGGCATGGTGTCGCGTGCGGCGGTTCGCCCGTGGATCGTACTGCTGACCGCCGCGCTGCTGCTGACGCCGACCACGGTTGCCGGGTTGCTGCGGCCGGAAATGGCCTACAAGATCGGGGCGGGCATGCTGTTCCTGTTCTGGATCACGCTGCGGGAAGCCTCGCGCCATCTCAGCACCGCCTTTATCGAGCGGCTGGAGGCGAAGCACGCGCTGGCGCGTCAGGCGAGCCATGATTTTCTGACCGGACTGCCGAATCGGGCGGCATTCCTTTCCGCCTTGCGGGGTGCGAAGGGCTCAGTGGCGATCGTCGCCATCGATCTCGACGGCTTCAAGCCGGTCAATGACCGGCACGGCCACCATGCGGGAGACGACCTGCTCCGCCAGGTTGCCGCACGGCTAACCGAATGCATGGCAACGCACGGTATCGCGGCGCGGTTCGGCGGCGACGAATTCATGCTGTTGAAGAACGTCGAAAACGGACAGGCCGGGCGCGACGCGGCCCAGATCCTTGCCAAGGAAGCTGTCCTGGCCCTGTCGATGCCTTACCTCGTGTCCGACGTGCCGGTCCGCATCGGCGCCAGTGCCGGCATCATCATGACCGAACACGCCCTCTCCGCGTCGGCCAACGCCGCGTCGCAATTGCTGGAGCAGGTTGACCGGGCGCTCTACGCCGCCAAACGCGCCGGCGGCGGGCGATGGAAATGGTCGGACGAGGAAACCGCCGCGCGCATCCAGGCCGGTTGAGACGCCTCGCGATCATTCTCTGGCCGCAAACCGCAAGCGCAACCGGCTCGGCATCATGGCGAAAGCGAAGACTTCTTTGGTCATATCGGGATCTTCGGCGTAGGAGATGGAAAAATTCCGCGCCAGCATCGCCAGCACCATTTTCATTTCCAAGGTCGCCAGATAGCGGCCCGGGCAAAACCGCGGGCCTGCACCGAAATGCATGAATGCCCTGGTATCGTGACCCTCGCGC
>JAQGJF010000164.1 GCA_028290765.1 Tardiphaga sp. | reverse complement strand
TCCGGCGAGGCAGCGCTCAAGGCCGGATTGGTCGACGCCCTCGCCGTCCCGGGCGACGAAGTCGCGACAGCGGAGCGCTGGTTGTTGTCGGCGACGTCGCCCCGGCAACTCTGGGATCGCCCGGACTGGACAGCGCCCTCGCCGATCGAGGTCAGCACCGCTCTCGCTCCCGCCAGGCAAAGTATCCTTGCGACGACGCTGGGGCACTATCCGGCGCCGCTGGCAATCCTCGACTGCGTCGAATTCGGCCTCGCGCAATGCTTTGACGGCGCGATCCGCACCGAGATGGCCATCTTTGCTCACCTCATTCAGCGCGCGGAAGCGCGCAATATGATTCAGACGCTGTTCCTGGGCAAAACCGACTATGAACGCCTCAGCCGAAAGGACCAGATTCCGGGATTTGTCGCCGACGTCGTCGCGGCGGCGCGATCGGTCGTCGACGAGGCGAATATTGGCGCGGACGCGCGGGCCGCGGTTGGATTCACCGGCGCCGGGCTCGCTCGCGTTGCGCCCGTCCGCCAAACAACGCTACCCGGATATTGGGTCACCGGCGACGACAACGATCCGCTCCGTACGAAGGCGCTGGCATTACTCAAGCGCATCAGCGAAGCGGTCGCCCCCTGGAGCCCAAATCGCTCGCACGAGGAATTGCGGATCGCCGACTACGCCGTGGTTCGCGAACTGGGTTACCCCGGCTATCTGGGCGGCCCTTTCGCGTTCGGTGCCGCGCAGAAAAACCAACTCGCCTGATAGCCGTCAAAGTCCTTCACGTTCCGTCGCGTCATGGCATGAGCAACGAGATCTTCCCGAACTGCTCACCTTTTGCGAGGCGATCAAAGGCAGCATGGATGTCCTGCAACGGAAACGTGCTGTCGATCACGGGGCGTAGCAGCCCTCGATTATAGACCTGCAGGAGTTCGCTGAATTCGGCGACGCTGCCGCCAGTCGATCCATAGATCTCCAGCTGACGGATAAACAGCCGCTGAATATCCGACGGTGGATTGCCTCCGGTGGTCGCCCCGCAGGTGATCAGCCGTCCGCCGCGTCGCAGCGAGCGCAGCGACTCGCCCCAGCTGGCTTCCCCGACACTGTCGATGACCATATCGACGCCGCCGTCGGTTATTTCCAGAATTTTCCTGGAGACGCGGTCGGTCCGGTAGTTGACGCCACCTTCGGCGCCCAGTGCCGCCGCGCGCCTGAGTTTGTCGTCGCTCGACGATGTCACGAACACCCGTGCGCCGACCAGACGCGCAAGCTGCAGGCAGGCGACCGCAACACCGCCGCCGATACCGACGACCAGCAGGCTCTCGCCCGGTCGCAGCGGCTTTTTTCCGAACAGCATGCGCCAGGCCGTGAGATAGGCGCTCATCAGGACGCCCGCCTCCTGCAGATTGGCGTCGTCGGGCAGAGGAAAGAAGCAACGGCTGGGCATCGCGATGTATTCGGCGAACGTGCCGTGGCGATGTTCGCCCGAAATGCGAACGGATTCGCAAAGCGGCTGGTCGCCCGCAAGGCAATAGCGGCAGTTGTTGCAGAATGCCTCGGAGTAGAGGACGACCTTCATCCCTGCCCTGAGCCCGCTGCCCGGTTCGGCAGCAACGATCTCGCCGGCACCTTCGACTCCCATGACCAGCGGCAGCGTTTGGGTAATTCCGGCGCCGCTGTCGCGAACATAGAGATCGACGCGATTGAGGCCCGCCGCAATGACGCGCATGACGGACTCGCCGGAAGCCGGCTCGGGATCCGGAAACTCCCGCAGGCCCACACCCTGCTCGCCGCGATGATCGAGAACAACTGCCTTCATCGCACCTCGTGTTCAACATTGCAGTCGAGAGCATCGGCACCAGTGACGGCAAAATTAATACGCTTGCGTACGGGTTGCAAGGGCATTAGTCTTTTTGCTGCCGGATGAGCCTGGACCAAACCAGCCGCGGCGAGCGCTGCCGCCGCCAGCAGGACACGGCGCTGAGCGCTGACCTGGGAGGCAAGATGATCGCGGACATGCTGGTTTCAGGGGTGCCGTTGGGCTGTCTCTACGCGCTCGTCGCGGTCAGCTACAACATCCTCTACCGCCCGACCAACGTCTTCAATTTCGCGCAGGGCGACCTGGTCATGCTCGGCGCATTGATCACCGCCACCCTGCTCAATGGTGGCGGAATTGTCTGGCCGCTGGCGCTTTTTGCCGCAATGGCGCTCGTCGGCCTGGCAGCCTTGTTCGAGGAAATCGTCGCCGTCTCGCCGATCCTGCGCCGCTCGTCGGACGGCGTCGCCTGGGTCATCACGACGCTGGCCTTCTCGATGATCGTTACCAACCTGGTCGGAAAATACTGGGGCGCCGATCCGATTTTCGCGGCAGCTCCCTGGCCGCTCAGCACCGACCCGATAACCTTCCACGGCGTGCAGGTTTCGACCTATCAGATCGCACTGGTCGTGATCACGACCGCCATTGTTCTCGCCGTGGAATCGCTCTATCGGACCCGAACGGGAAAAGCCATTCTGGCCGTCGCCGAGAACCGCGACGCGTCGCTGTTACGCGGCATCGATCCGACATTTCTCAGCCGCTGGTCGTTCGCGATCGGCGGCAGCCTGGCTGCCGCGACAGGCTATCTCGCCGCCCCGTTGATTCCAACGTCACCAGCGCTTGGCGTCGCATTTCTGGTGAAGGGGTTCGCCGCCGCCGCGCTTGGCGGGCTGGGCAACAACAAGGGGGCCTTGATTGCCGGGATCATCATCGGCGTCACCGAGGCGTTCGGCTCGGAGTTCTTTTCCGCCGGCTATCAGCAGACGACGATTTTTGCGGTCGTGCTGGCCATCCTGCTGATCCGCCCGCAGGGGCTGTTTGGCGTGATGTCCGCGCGGACCGTGTAACCGCCGGAAGGCATATCACGCACAAGGTTCAGACGCGGATACCTTGCGACGATGCGCCTCCGAGATAGGCGCGCTGAATGACATCTCCCGAGGCCAGCGAAATCGGGTCGCCCTCGCCAATCACACGCCCGTTCTGCAGGATGAAAGCGTAGTCGGCGATTTCCAGCGCCCTTTCTACCATCTGCTCGACAAGCTGGATGGTGGTGCCTTCCCGGCGCAGCGCTTTCACCACGTCCAGAACCTGATCGACAATGATCGGCGCAAGGCCAAGGGATGGCTCGTCCAGCATCAGCAATTTGGGCTGCTGCATCAGGGCTTGCGCGATCGCCAGCATCTGTTGCTGCCCGCCGGAGAGCGCCCCGGCCAGCGACGAAAGCCGCTCGCCCAGGAACGGAAACAGCGCAAGCACCCGCTCATACCTCAAACGCTCCTCCGCCTTGCTCAGCCGCGCTCCGTAGAGGCCGAGTTCCAGATTGGCCGCAACACTTTGCGTACGAAACAGCGCGCGCCCTTCCGCCGCGTGCAGCAAACCGGCCCTGACGATCTTGCCGGGACTGACGCCGCCGATCTCGTTTCCCTCGAAGCGAATGGAACCGGCGCTAGGTCTCAGCAGACCGGAAATGGCCTTGAGCAACGTGGTCTTGCCAGCGCCATTACTGCCCAGCAGGACAACGATGCCGCCTTCCTCCACGTCGATGCTGACCTTGCTCAGCACGCCGACGTGGCCGTAGCCCACATCAAGATCGTTGATGGCGAGAAGAGCACTCACGCGCGATGCTCGATTGCTGTTCGCCCGACATAGGCGGCTACGACTTCGGGATTGGAGAACGCTTCAGCCGGAGACCCCGCGGTCAGAACCCGGCCGCGATCCAGCACCGTCACCGATTTGCAAATGCCCGCGACCAATTCCAAATGATGCTCGACGATCACCACCGTGGTGCCATGCGCGGCGATGTCGCGAATGAGCTGACCCAGCCGATCGAGCTCGGAGAGCGATAGCCCAGCGGCCGGCTCGTCGAGCAGCATGACTTTGGGGCGGGCGGCAAGCACACGGGCGATTTCGAGAAGCCGCTGCTGGCCATGGGGGACCTCTCCCGCCAGAGTCATTGCCTTTTCGTTCAGCCCGACGAAGTTCAGATAGTACAGCGCCTCGTCGCGCAACATCCGCGCCTCGGCCCGGGCACGCGGCAGGCGGAGCGCCACTTCGAGGGTCGTTGCCTCTTCCCTGGCGAACGTTCCCAGCAGGACGTTGTCGAGCACCGTCTCATGATTGAGGAGTTTCGGCGTCTGAAAGGTTCGCCCGATGCCAAGTCTGGCAATCCGATACGGCGTGATACCGCGCAGATTGGTACTGCCCAGCCTGATTTCGCCGCTGTCAGCTTCGTAATAACCGGAAATGAGATTGAGCAGCGTGGTCTTCCCTGAGCCGTTCGGACCCACTATGGCATGGACAAGGCCTCCGGAAGCCCTGAAATTTGCATCGCTCAAGGCCAGCACACCGCCAAACCGCTTGGTGACGCCTTCGACGGCAAGTTCGGTTCCTTCCACCTGGAACGCCTGCACCTTGCCCTGATCGCCGGGGCACGAGGACGGTCGACGCCGTCGCCACGCGTTCTCGATCTGGCCGACGATGCCCTGCGGCGCGAACAGCATCAGCGCGAGAAGCGCTATGCCATAGACGAGAATTCGCCAGCTCTGCAGTGCTCCCAACAGCTCCGGTACCAGAAAGAATACCAGCGTGCCGGCGACTGGGCCCCAAAGCCGGCCGGAACCGCCGACCACGACGATCAGAAGAAAGAAAATCGAAAAATCGGCCGAAAAGTCCTCCGTGGTCAGCACGGTTTTTTGCACGGCGTAAAAAGCACCGCCAAGGCCGGCCATCGAGGCGCTGACGACGAACGCGAACATCTTCAGCCGGACGACCGACACACCGGACGCCACCGCGGCATGCGGATTGTCGCGCGTAGCCACCATGGCGCGCCCGATCCGGGACCGCACCAGGTTCTTGATCAAGACGAACTGCAGAATGACCGCAAGCGCGACCAGCACGTAGATGCCGCCGAGAGGCAGATTGTGGCCGAATATCGCGGGCGGCGGAATCCCGATAATGCCGTCGAAGCCGCGCGTCAGCCCCCGCCACTCCACCAGCAGTTCGCCGACAACCTGGGCGAACGTCAGGGTGATCAGCGCGAAATACCATGTCGAGAGGCGAAACGCCGGCAGCGCCATCAATGCCCCGGCGCCGCTGCTGATGATCATGGCCAATGGAGCGGCAACAAAAAACGACAGCTTGGCGTTGATCATCAGGATCGCGGTGGCATAGGCCCCGATTCCGACCAAAGCGCCGTGACCAAGCGAGACCTGCCCCGCATAGCCCGCCAGAAAGTTAAGGGCGAACGCAACGATCATGTAAACGCCGGCCTGCGTCGCCAGATACAACAGGAAATTGCTTCCGACCCAGATCGGAAGCGACAGGACGACCGCCAGCAAGATCGCCCAGCCGGCGAGCTCGCGACCGCGAGTCATCGTCATCCAGGCGGACTCCTGCGTCGCCGCTTGCTCCATCGGTTGATGGAGTTCAGCGTGGCCTGGCACTTGGAGCTTGTAGGCCAAGACTAATCCGCGATGCGTTCGCGAAACGCGCCCATTGCGCGCGGATCTTTCGCCGAAGCCAACTTGCACCAGGTCAGTGAATCCGCCCCCAAGGCACAATGGTTCTCCGCCGTCAGCGACAGCGTGCCGGCCATGCCCGCGAAACCCTTGAGCGTCTCCATGGTGGCCTTGACCTTGTCGGGATCAGTGCTCTTGGCGTTTTCGATCGCCCACTTGTAGGCGTACATCGCGTCATAGAACGGCGACACCGCTGCATTCGGTTCTTGCCCCTTCGCTTCCGGATAAGTCAGCATCTTCTTGACATAGGCGACCTGACGCTCCGCCGGGCTCTTGCTGGCCGAATAGGAAAATGCCTTGAGATGCGCGACGTTGACACGCGCCAGCGCTTCCGGCGGCAGGATGTCGAGCAGCGCATCGGACATCAGGCCCGAATATCCATACATCGGCGGATACCAGTCGATGCCGCGAAGCGCGTTGAATATCAGCGCCGAATTCGAGGCGATGCCGGTTGATACAATCAGCACTTCGGTGCCGGCGCGCTGCAGGGTCCGCAAGTAGCT
Source organism: Tardiphaga sp. (assembly GCA_028290765.1). The sequence continues at coordinate 1,642 of JAQGJF010000164.1, read as the reverse complement.
TTTGATATCGGGGGTATTGCCCGGGAATATCTCATAGCCGACGGGCGTGATCCCCTTCTCCTTTAATCCGGCAATGACCGTCTTCGAGATCGCCTCGGAGGACGCAAAGCTCTCCTGGATGATGCCGATTTTCTTGTCTTTGAAATTCGCAGCGAAGTAGTCCACGGTCAGGCCCGCCGACAGTCTCGAGTTGAAATTGAACTGAAAATGATACGGATAGGTTTTGCCGTCCGCCGCTTCTTCAGCAAACGACCCGCCGGTGTGAATGAGCTTGGCAGGCGTGGTAACGGAGAGCGCAGTCAGCGTCGGCGAAGTCCCTACCGGGCCAAGCAGAATGTCGATCTTCTTTTCCTGCAGCGCCCGGACCACCGCGGGCTCCTTGGCCGGCGTGCCTTCGTCGTCATCCTCGATGATTTCGACCTTTCTGCCGAGAATTCCTCCCGACGCGTTGATCTCCTCGAGAGCAATGCGGGCACCGACATAGAGCGGCGCATAGGCCGACGCGACGCGGCCGGTCAATGCCTTGATGAGGCCGAACCGGAACGGTTCGCCGCTGCCTTGCGCCAGCACCGACCTCGCGCCGGGCAATGCCAGGCCTGCCGAAAGAGCCGCGCCCTGGACCAGCAATTGTCGGCGCGAAAGCGACCTGCCTGCGCCATGCGCCCCGGTCTCCTTGAGCTTCGTCATCTCGATCTCCCCTTGTTTTTTATGTGCAGTGACCGCTGCCGTGCACTGCTGCGATCCGTCGGCTGCAGGACCGGCTCCTGCGGCGGCCTAATCCGTGCGCTAGCGCACTATATACATAAATTCGAACCTTGATGAAGTGCAATCGTAACGATGCGGCATTCGCGCGCGGTTTCGCTGCGCCGCGAAGAGCGATAACGGCCCCCAGGGGCATCCGGACCTGCCAGTGCCTTAGCAATTGGCCGTTACACCTCGTTCAGAGCGCACAACTGGCCGCAATCGGCTACCTCCGCGACATGACGCACCGCCCCTCCGGCCTGCACAGAAGGCTCGAGGGATATTGACTCCAGGCGGCTAATATCGTCATACTCGAGATCGTACAGTAGCTCACTAAATCAAACGACAGCGGACCTGCAGCCGCTGCGCCAGAGGGAGACGTCTGATGACGGATCGAGGATTCGACCCAGTCGCCCATGCGCGGGCGGTACGCGCCGGCGGGTTCTGGCTTGACAAGACATTCGACGAATTCCTGACCGCAACGATCGCTGCCACGCCTGACAAGCTGGCGATCATCGCCGATCGTGCCGACCGCGACCAGCCCCGGCGCCTCACCTATTCCGAATTCGGTGACTTCATCGCGCGCGCGGCGGCGTCGCTGCGCAACATGGGCGCCGGACATGGCGACGTCGTTGCAGTGCAACTTCCAAATTGGTGGGAATTCGCGGTCATCGCGCTCGCATGCGGGCGGATCGGTGCAGTCGTCAATCCATTAATGCCGATTTTCCGCGAACGCGAACTCGGCTACATGCTCGATTTCGCGGAGGCCAAGGTTCTGGTCACGCCAAAAATGTTTCGCGGCTTTGACCACGAGGCGATGGCGGAAGGGCTGAGGGCCGGCCTGCCGAAGCTGAAGCATGTGATCGTGGTCGGCGGCGAAGGCGAGAACGCCTTCGACAAA
>JAQGJF010000158.1 GCA_028290765.1 Tardiphaga sp. | reverse complement strand
AGGGCGTCGAGATTCTTGTCACTGAGTTGTTCGGCGACGGTGACGTCCGCCGTGGCTTCGCCCTTGAACTTCGCCACCAGCGCGCGGAACGCGCGGATGACGTCGCCGACCGCAAACAGGCGGCGATTGGCGGTCAGGACTTTCAGGAACTTTGCAGAAGTGCCCGATATGCCGGCCTTCTCGAGCACCGCGGCGAGCGCCTTCGACTGCGTATCCGCGGAAAACACCGGGCTGCGCACCAGCCGCGTCAGATCGGGGCTGTCCGCCAGCATGGCCTCGAACCGATCCAGATCGGCCTTTACGGGATCGATGGATTTCTCATCACGGGCCAATTCGAACAGAGCCGTTGCATAACGGCCCGATACCCCTGAAACCGACGGATCTTCAGCTGCCACAAATGCGCTCTTCAAGCTGTCAAATTCGCAAGGGAAAAACCGTCGCCACGTGCGGCGCCTAGCGATCCAAGCCCTTGGAATTCAAGTGGGACTTCGATTTCTGGCCGGCACGATGGGTACCGGCACCCCCAAAATCGCGGCTTTGCTAACATAGCGCGCGCGCAGGTGCAACATGACGGCGGCTGATGGCGGTGCCTTGTCGCACGCGATTCTGACAGGCCGACCGGATCAGCCAGCACGGAGATCGGCGCGGCGCTCGGCGCGGTCCGGGGCACGACCTTGGCGGCCGCGAGATCGATTTCGGCCGAGCGCGAAGCTGGTACCGCCCGAGATGAAATGAGCACCGACCGCGGTTGTCGCCTGCGAAGCCGCGGCGCCTGCGAAACATGGCAGGCGCAGCCCGCCGATCGGCGGACGCTCGCCGTTGACCGGAGCCGTCTCATTCAGATGCAGGGAGGCCGAGAGACGGCCGGGCGGGCGCCGGCGCCCGGCATTCACACGAGATTTCACGGGTCATTCTCGCGCGCGTTACTTGGCGAATGCTGGCCATGCAGCAGCATGACTTGGAACTACAGTAATATTAAGTAATAGTATGTATATATGTAGTTAATAATTGGTTAACGCACCAGAATTGCCACTTCGTTTTCTTGTCACAAGAAGTTTCAGCCATCACGGAACGATTTACGCGCCCATCTTCTGCCTCATTACGCGGGCAACGGTTCGTCGGCGACATTGGGACGGGGGTCCACTTGCCACACATGTGGCAATACTTATCTGAGGGACTACTACATATGCTGCAAAACAAAAAGTCGATGTCGGGAACTCTTACCCGGCCGCGTACGGCGGTCGCCATGATCGCCGCAACACTTCTTCTCGGGGGCACCGCTACCGAAGCGTCCGCCAAATCCAGGCACCACCATCGCCATCATCACCACCACCATCACGCCAGCACCGCCCCGAGCACGCCGACCTGGCGCGACGCCAATGCGTCGATTGCCCCGAGCTCGGGTTCCGGACGCAGCTTCTCGGGCGTCGCGTCGCATTACGGCAATGAATCCGGCAGCCGTACCGCTTCCGGCCAGCGCTTCAACCAGAACGCCATGACCGCCGCTCATCGCAGCCTGCCATTCGGCACCAAGCTCCGAGTGACCCATGGCGACCGCAGCGTGGTCGTCACCATCAACGACCGTGGCCCGTTCATCCGCGGCCGCGTGCTCGACCTGTCGACCGGCGCGGCCCGCGCCATCGGCCTGGGCGGCCTCGGCCGGGTGGTCGCCGAGGTTATCTGACCTCTGCAGGCTTCTGACGGCGCATTGATCGATCGAGATCAGTAAGAGTGGCGTTCAGTACGGCCGGCGGGCTTCCCGCAAGCCGAAAAAGAAAGAAAGGCCTGCCATCGGAAACGATGGCGGGCCTTTTTTGCGATCAGTTACGGCTGGCTTTTTCGTCAGCGCGATATCAACGATCTTCAGACCGATCGCCCGCCGTAGGCTCCGCTCCATCGTTCCCGTCATGTTTGAGTTTGGCTTGCCTGGCAGCTGCCACCGTCCGCGGGATCGACTCCGTGACAGTGGTCCAGACGATCTCCTGTTCGACCGCATAGTAGCCGTGACTGAGCTTGTTGAGGGATTTATAGGCGCGATCGAGTTGGAGGTTGGGAAATTCTCGTTCGAGCGAGGGGTCCAGCTTACTTAGTTCATTGGCGGCCAAGCGATCGACTCAGCACACTTGGAAGCTGCGTCCTGTGTTTTGGCGTCCTTGATAAAGTCGCCATAAGTCATCCCGACGATATGGCTTTCAAGCCGCTCGCCCCAGGAGATGATGTCCCCCAACCAATCGGCGACAGACCGTTTGCTCATGAGATGGGTACGAGATCTGCTTCGGCCCGTTCCGCGACATCAGGAGCCAGAAAGCCCTTGGTCAAAACCTCGACCTTGCACCCCAATACGGCCTCAAGCTCGATCTCAACACCAGCGAGATCGTATAAAGAGGTGCCCGGCGGCACATCGACAAGAATGTCGAGGTCACTCTGGTCGGTATCTTCGCCGCGGGCCGTCGAGCCGAAAATCCGCGGATTCTCCATGCGAAAGCGTTTCAGGACCTCGCGGACCTGATCGCGATGCTTCTCGAGGGAGGCCGACGGCTTCATGTTCGGGTCCAGCTACAGCTATGTCCCATCATGCGAATATAAGGCATTCGCCGACAAGATACCGTTTGTCCTTCCGAAGCTTTTCTGATGCGCCGCCGCGTCCTGAAAACCACGGACCTACTGTAGTCGACGGAACATCGGCCTCCCCTGTTACAAAAAGCTTTGCGGGTCGACATCGACTTCCAGCTTGAGGTTACCGGTGGTTTTCGGACCGGCCGCGAGCCATTCGCGCAGATAGCTCGACAGATCGACGCCGCGTGCCGATTTGACCAGCAGCCGGAACCGATAGCGGCCCTTGATCACCGCGAGCGGCGCTTCCGCCGGTCCCAGCACCTTGATCCGCTCGTCGATCGGCGCGATTGCCGCCAATTTGCGCGCATAGCCCTCCGCCGTTGGGCGGTCGCCCGCGGAAATAATCAGGCTCGCCAGCCGCCCGAACGGCGGATAACCCGAACGTTCGCGCCCCTCGATCTCGCTGGCGTAAAACGCTTCGCGGTCGCAGGCGATCAGCGCCTTCATCACCGGGTGCTCGGGCTGATGGGTCTGCAGATATCCGACGCCGCGGCCCTGTTCGCGCCCGGCGCGTCCGATCACCTGGTTGAGCTGCTGAAAGGTGCGCTCGGCGGCGCGCGGATCGCCGTTGCCGAGGCCCAAATCCGCATCGATCACGCCAACCAGATTGAGCCGCGGAAAATTATGCCCCTTTGCCACCAATTGGGTGCCGATGATGATGTCGACCCGCCCCTCGGCGATTTCGGTCAGCTCTGCGCGCATCGCCTCGATCGACGTGATCAGATCGCTCGACAGCACCATGGTGCGGGCCTCGGGAAACAGGCCCGCCGCCTCCTCCTGCAGCCGCTCGACGCCGGGGCCGACCGCGACCAGCGATTGTTCCGCGGAACAATGCGGACAGCTGTGCGGGCGCGGCATCGAGAAGCCGCAATGATGGCAGACCAGCCGCTGACGGAAGCGATGATCCACCAGCCAGGCGTCGCAGATCGTGCAGCCGAAGCGATGGCCGCAGGCCCGGCACAGGGTCAGCGGCGCATAGCCGCGCCGATTGAGAAACAGCAGCGCCTGTTCGCGCCGTTCGATGGCGATGCCGATCTGCTCGGCCAGCCGCGGCGAAATGAACCGGCCGCGCATCGGCCCTTCGCGGCGCAGATCGATCGCCTCGATATGCGGCATATGCTGGCCGCCGAACCGCGACGGCAGCGGCACGCGCTGGTAGCGGCCCTTGCGGGCATTGACCTCGGTTTCGACCGACGGCGTCGCCGACGCCAGCACGATCGGAATTTTGGCGATATGCGCGCGCACCACCGCCATGTCGCGGGCGTGGTAATGCGCACCTTCGTCCTGCTTGTAGGCCTGGTCGTGCTCTTCATCGACGATCATCAGGCCCAGATTGCCGTAGGGCAGAAACAGCGCCGAGCGCGCCCCGACCACCACCTTGGCTTCGCCGGCCGCGATCGCCGCCCAATTGCGCGCCCGGGTACGCGGCGTCAGCTCGGAATGCCACTCCAGCGGCCGGACCCCGAAGCGCGCGGCAAAGCGGTCGAGGAACTGTCCGGTCAGCGCGATCTCCGGCATCAGGATCAAGGTTTGCCGGCCGCGCCGCAAGGTTTCGGCGACGGCTTCGAAATAGACTTCGGTTTTTCCCGAACCGGTGACGCCATCGAGCAAGGCGACGTGAAACTCGCCCTTCGCCGCCAGTGCCTGCATCGCATCGGCGGCGATGCGCTGGTCGGGTGAGAAGTCCGGCTCGGCGAAGGACGGATCGGGTTCGGGCGGCGCCAGCGCGCGCGGCATGACTTCCACCGCCAGCGTGCCTTCGTCGACCAGCCCGTCGATCACGCCGGCGCTGACACCGGCTTCCTTGGCGGCTTCGGATTTGCCGTGCAACAGCCCGTCGGACAGGATCTCGACCAGCCGCTGCCGCGCCGAGGTCATGCGTTTGGGCACTTCGCCGACCAGCCGCACACCCATCCGCATCCGCTCGGGGCCGAGATGCTCGCCCATCCGCAGCGTCATCCGCATTACCATGCCGCGCGACGACAGCGTATAATTGGCGACCCAGTCGACCAGGCTGCGCAGCTCTTCCCGCAGCGGCGGGACGTCGAGTTTCTCGCCGACCTCCTTGAGACGGTTATGCAGGCGCGGATCTGGATTGGCGTTTTCGGCCCACACCACGCCGATGACCTTGCGCGGTCCCAGCGGCACGCTCACGATGTCGCCCGGCTGCAAGTCCATGCCGCGGGGCGCCCGATAGGAATAGGCCTGGTTGAGCGCAACCGGCACCAGCACGTCGACGATTCGCGGCGACGAAACCGAGGCTGGAAAGAGACTGGCGCGGGCGGAGTGGTCCATCAGGGAATCAGGCCGGAGATGACAGGAGGGCTAACTTAAGGTCCGGCGCCGGCCGGGGCCAGTGGCGCCAATACGTTCATCGCGCCGGTTCATGAAGGGGTAACCAGCCGGGTGTGATAATGTAGGTCGTTCACGCGTCGCGCCCCGAGCACCCGTATGGCCAACCCTGTCCCCGCACCGCCTCCGATCGAACTCGCCTGCGCCGACGGCGACATCTCGCTTCAGATGACGCGCTGGCTGTCGCATCTGCGCGCCGAACGGCGGCTGTCGCCGAAGACGCTGGAGGCCTATGCCCGCGACGTCCGGCAATGCCTGGCGTTTCTGTGCGAGCATTGGGGCGCGCTGGTGACGCTGCCGCGTTTTGCCGCGCTCGAGGCCAGCGATATCAGGGCCTTCATGGCGGCGCGGCGCGCCGACGAGATCGGCGGACGCTCCCTGGCGCGGGCGCTGGCGGGATTGCGCTCGTTCGGGCGGTTTCTCGAACGCGAAGGCAAGGGCCGGGTCGGCGCGCTATCGGCGATCCGGGCGCCGAAGATCGGCAAGAGCCTGCCGAAACCGATCCAGATGGCATCCGCCAAACGCCTCGTCGATGCCGACGAGCGCGCCGGTGAAAATCGCGACCCATGGATCTGGGCGCGCGATGCCGCCGTGATGGCGCTGTTGTACGGCTCCGGCCTGCGCATCTCCGAAGCGCTCGGGCTGAAACGCCGCGACGTACCGGCGCCGGGCGCCGGCGACACGCTGATCGTCAACGGCAAGGGCAACAAGACCCGCATGGTGCCGGTGCTGCAAAACGTGCTGGCGCTGATCCAGGACTACGCGGCGAT
>JAQGJF010000116.1 GCA_028290765.1 Tardiphaga sp. | reverse complement strand
GTTGGGCTGCGCCCGCCGCAACTCCTGCAACGCGGAGTGGGCCACCTCGGTTTCTCCAGCCATGCCCGCGGCGGCCGTCAGCACCCGGTGGCCACCGACGAAATCGCCGCGCTGGCGGATCGCTTCGCGCGAATAGCGCATCGCTTCGGCATAATGGCCTCCGATGAACTGGGCGTAGGAAACGATGCCGCAATAGATCGCGGAATACGGATCGCGCGGGCTCAGCCGCAAGGCGTGGAGTGCGGCTTTGTTGGCCTCTTCCCAGTATCCGCAATAGGCCAGGGTCAGGCCGTGATAGCCATGGGCCAGCGAAAAGCTCGGGTTCAGCCGCAGCGCCAGTTCGAATTCGGCCAGCGAATCGTCGAAGCGACGCCTGAACAGATAGGCGCAGCCCAGCGCGTTATGCGCCCACGGATCCTCGCTGTCGGCCAGGATCGCGGCCAGCGCCGCGCGCTCGGCGATCGGGGTCGCGGTGGCCATGTCGGCCCAGCCCATATGCGCGCTGAACGTATGGCAGGTGGCCAGCACGCCGAGGGCCTGGCCGTAATTCGGATCGATCGCGGTCGCCTTCTCGAGCAAGGCCTGCGCGACCACATTGTCCTGCCGTGTCACCCGCCAGTAATGCGACAGCGCCCGCATCACCAGATCCCATGCGTCCATGCTGTTCGGCAGCTTGCGCCGGGCCCGAAAATTCTCGGCGGCATAGATCTGCGGCTCGATCGCGGCGACGATGGCCTCGGTGATTTCGTCCTGGACCGCGAACACGTCGGCGAGGTCGCGGTCATAACGCTCGGCCCAGACGTGCCGGCCGGTGGCGACCTCGTTGAGCTGGGCGGTGATGCGCACGCGATCGCCGCTCTTGCGCACGCTGCCCTCGACCACATAGCCGACGCCGAGTTCCTCGGCGACCTGCTTCATGTGGACCGGCTTGCCCTTGTAGATGAAGGAAGAGTTGCGCGCGATCACGAAGAACCAGCGCAGCCTGGACAGCGCGGTGATGATGTCCTCGCTGATGCCGTCGGAAAAATACTCCTGCTCCGGATCGCCGCTCATATTGCTGAAAGGAAGCACCGCAATGGCGGGCCGGTCGGGCAACGGCACCGCCGGCAACGACGGCTCGGAGCCCGCATCCGGCGGCGGTTCTGCGCCAGGGGACGGTTCGGCGGGCGCTTGCTCGCTCACGACTCCGATGAAGCGAAGTCCCTTGCGCTGGATGGTGCGGATCAGCTTCTGATCCTCGCCGCTGTCGCCGATCGCCTTTCGCGCAGCGTTGATGCGGCTGGTCAGCGTCGAATCCGATACGATACGCCCGCTCCAGATCGCGGCGATCAGATCGTCCTTGCTGACGACGCGATCACGGTTCTGCACCAGATAAACCAGCAAATCGAATACCTGCGGCTCGACGGCAATCGGCTCGGCGCGGCGCCGCAGCTCGCGGCGGCCCGTATCAAGCGTATGATTATCAAAGAAAAACTGCACGTTACCCTCAAATGGCGCCGGCCGGTGGCAGGAAATAATCAAGCTCGTCTCAAGGACAAATCAAGCGCGCAGCAAAGTCTTCGGCGCGTATTTCAAGCATGGTTCCTAATTCAATGATTTTGATCAAGAGATTGGGAGAGAACTATGGCTGCCGCAACGCAACCCACCCTCAAGTCCGTTCAAGGCGATGCGGCCACCGCAGTCATCGACCTCGCGGCCCTCAAGATGCGACAGCAGGCCGCATGGTCGTCCGGGGACTATGCGGTGGTCGGCACCACGCTCCAGATCGTCGGCGAGGAACTGTGCGAAGCCCTCGACCTCCGCTCCGGACGGAAGGTGCTCGACGTCGCCGCCGGCAACGGCAATGCCACGCTCGCCGCCGCCCGGCGCTGGTGCGATGTCACGTCCACCGACTATGTTCCGAGCCTGCTCGAACGCGGCCGGATCCGCGCCGCGGCCGAAGGGCTGTCGGTCGACTTCAGGCCCGCGGACGCCGAGGCGCTGGACTTTTCCGACGCCCAGTTCGACGCGGTGATCTCGACCTTCGGCGTCATGTTCACGCCCAACCAGGATCAGGCCGCAGCCGAACTGCTGCGGGTGTGCAAAAGCGGCGGCAAGATCGGCCTCGCCAACTGGACGCCGGAAGGCTTTATCGGACAGCTGTTCAAAACCCTCGGCAAATATCTGCCGCCGCCGGCCGGCGCCAAATCGCCGGCGCTGTGGGGCACGCCGGCGCGCATCACCGAGATGTTCGGGACGGCATCGGCTTCGCTCAGGACGGAGAAGCGTCATTTCACCTTTCGCTACCGGTCGCCCGAGCACTTCCTCGAGATCTTCAAAAACTATTACGGCCCGATGCTCAAGGCCTTTGCCGCGCTCGACGAGACCAACCAGCGCGGACTCAGGGACGACCTGCTGGCGCTGATCGGACGGATGAACCGCGCCGAAGACGGCACCATGGTGGTGCCGAGCGAATATCTCGAGGTGGTGGTGGTCAAGAAATGATTGAACCCAACCCATACATGCCAGGACCCACTGCAGCAATCGGTAGCCTGTATTCCTAGACCCACCGTCCGACAATTTGTCGCGTCAGTCCTGGTATCTGTTTCGAAACACCGGTCATTTCAACGGCACGCGGCACAAGGAATTCGACCATCATGATCCAGGACGAGCATGGCTGCATCGACTATGACGAGAGCGGCGCCGGCCCGACCATCGTGCTCGTTCCCGGATCGTGCAGCACCGGTGCGGCGTGGCGGCCGATCATCGCGCAATGGGAGAACCGCTTCCGCTGCGTCACGACGAGCCTCCTGGGATATGGCCGGACCACCGAGCGCCGCACCGCTGATGACGCCGATATTTCCCACGAGGTCGATATCCTCGAAAAGGTCATTCGACAGACCGGCGGGCCAGTACATCTGGTCGGCCATTCGTTCGGCGGCCTGACCGCGCTCGCGGTCGCGCTCCGGAACGAGGTGCCGTTGCTGAGTCTCACGGTCCTCGAGGCGCCGACGCCGGAAATCCTCCGGCATCTGGGCGAGCACCGGCATTATCGTGCGTTCCGGGATATGACCGACGCCTATTTCGGGTCGTTCTACGCCGGCGAGCGCGCCGCGATCGCTCAGATGATCGACTTCTACGGCGGCACCGGCACGTTCGCCGGCTGGCCGCAGCGCGTTCGCGACTATGCCGTCGAGACGACCGCGGTCAATATCCTGGATTGGGCCAGCGCCTATGGCTTTCCGCTGACGCCCGCCCGGCTTGCCACGATCGAGGTCCCGACCCTGGTGGCGTGGGGTGGCTTGAGCCATCCGGCCATTGTGCGCGCCAACCAATTGCTGGGCGGCTGCGTCCCGGACGCAGCGGTCGCCAGCATCGACGGCGCGGCGCATTTCATGATTGCAACGCATGCGAAGGAGGTCGCCGGGTTGATCGCGGAGCATGTCAATATGCGGAATCCAGGGTTGGACCGATCGAAAGCGCGTGCCGGCTACACCACCGCATAACCCGGCGATTTCCGCGCCATGCCGTCGAACGCATCGAGCATGGTTTCGCGCCA
>JAQGJF010000108.1 GCA_028290765.1 Tardiphaga sp. | reverse complement strand
CCTCTATCTTTCCTACAGCACCAAGGACTTGCGCCTGGCGACCCGGCTGCGGACCGGACTGGAGGACGCCGGCTGGGAAGTGCTCGACCAGACCCAGATCGGCAGCGGCGGATCGTCGAGCGAGGTGCTGATGAGCACGATGGCGAACGCCACCGCGGTGGTCGGGCTGGTCTGCGACGACGAGATCAGCCCATGGGTGGGTCTGGAGATCGGCGCCGCCGTCGCTTCCGGCAAGAAAGTGCTGTTGTTGGTTGCGGCCGGCGCGTCAATCAGCGGCCTGAAAGATATCCGGCGGATGGAGATCGACCCGAAGAATCCGGATACGGCCGCGATTGCCGGGCAGCTGCGCGCGCTTTAGACCAGAGCATTATCTCGCATGCCCGAAGTTCATGAAGATCTCGACGCCCACCAAAGCCGGGCAATGTGTCCGAGGCTGGGCTCGCAAGACTGACGGCGAACCGGTACTGATCGAAATACCTGCCTCCGTGCTTCATGCCCTGCAAAAACGCTGAACGGTTGCGCTCATTCGGTCTGAAAGATCATGGGCAGGCCGGATCAGACTGTCCCGGTGGATAAATAATCCGAAAAGCAATTGATTGGCCGATCCGACCGTGGTGCTTTCATCCAGACTATTTTGTTTTGCTTGAACATCCATACCGGCCCGGTCCCACCCCTTCACGAGACTTCCGCCATGAGAGGACGCCAACCCGCCCATACAGCCGAACTCGCCCGGCACATTCTCGACCAGCTAAGCTCCGGCCGTTCGCTGCGCGCGGTGTGCCGTGACGATGGCGTGCCTGCCCTCAACACGGTGCTGAAATGGGTGCGCGACGATATCGACGGCTTCGCGGCGCACTACCGGCAGGCTTTGCGCATCGGCAACGCCCCGCACGGCCGCCCCTCGCTCCGCACGGACGAGATCGTCGAGCGAATTCTTCACGAATTATCCAATGGCCGCCGGGTCTGCGAGATCTGCGACGATCCTGGCATGCCGTCCGCCGCCACGGTCAAGCTCTGGGTCATGGAGGATCGCGACGGTTTCGCGGCACGCTACCGGCGGGTCCGGGACATCGGTGAGGTCGGGATTGGCCCTCGAACGCTCTACACGCCCGCGCTCGCCGAACTCATCCTGGACGAACTGTCTCGCGGCCGTATCCTGCGGTCACTTCGTCGATCCGTTTTTTGAATGACTTGTACAGCCGCAGCTCGATCGCGCTGAAATCGCATCGTGACGAAAGGTGATGATCAGGCTGCCGGTAATGCCTTTGCCGCATTCCCGATCGCCGTCGGGTCACGCGCGGCCAGCCAAAGCGCGACCAGATTGTAGAAGATGGCGAGCGCCCAGAGGGTGAGGAATTCGGAATTAACCGCCGAGAGCGGCGCGCCGAGCTGAGACAATTTCACAAAGCCATCGATCGCGGACGTGCTCGGCACGATGTACGAGATGAGCCTGATGACGGGAGGTATCGCCTCGCTCGGCCAGGAGAAGCCGGCCACCATGAACAAGGGAAGACCGGCTGCGCCGAGAATAAGCTGCACCCGGATCGGCTTGCGAAAGACACCGGCGACGACAAAGCCGAGACCCGCGACCGACAGCACAAACGGGACGGCAAAAACAAGTATGGGACCGACGCCGCCCAGCCGCGGCAATCCGTAGAAATACGGCAGCACGACGAGATATAGCGGCAGGACCACGGCCTGGAGCGCGAGATAGGCCAGCAGCCTGCCGAGAATGGTTGCGAGCGGCGAGCGGCGTTCGCTGCCCGCGTTTGCCGGATTGGTGTCAGGCAAGGTGCTTAGCAGCCCGACGCCCATCAGAAGTATCTGCTGCAGGAGCAGAACAAAGGCGCCTGGAAGGACGTAGGTTGCATAGCCACCTTCGGGATTGAACAGCGGCACGGCGGTCAGCGGCATCGGGTTGGATGCCGCGGCCGCGATGGCCGGATCGACACCGATGGCGACCAGCCGGGCGGTCTCGACTTCGGCGCCCACCGTTTGCGCCACCGCGGACACCGCACCGGCCACGCGCTGGTAAATCAGGAAATAGCTGGCATCCGCATAGAGCGCGACCGGCGACGGACGGCCGTGCAGAAGATCGCGCTCGAAATATTGCGGGATCACCAGGATTCCGTTGACGCGGCGCGCGTAGACTTCCCGCTCCGCGCTCGCGAGATCCGGCATCACCTCCACAATAGCGACGTCGGACGTGGCGTCGACGCGGCGGGCAAAGTCGCGGCTGGCCTGGGTGCCGTCACGATCAACCACCGCGATCGGAACATTGCGCAGCGCCTCGTTCAAATAGGGCTGCGGATAATACAGCGCATAGATCGCGGAACCCATGATGAGCACCGCAAAGATCGGCTTGACCGTAAAGATGCGGCGAAGCTCGTTCCGGAATACTTCGAGGACACCGGTCATGGGTACGCCTCACCGGAAACCTGCGGCCTGACGGGGGCGCTTGTTCTGCGGGCGGCGGCGCGGTTCGCCTCCAGCCGCCATGCGACGAGCCCGGCGAGACCGATCGTGAAAGCGACCAGCACCAGGATCGGCTTCCACGACAGGTCGACCGGCGTGCCCCGCACCGTCTGGTCGACGCGGGCGATCAGGTACCACGTGCCCGGCAACAGCGCGCCCCAATCATAGGCGAAGGCGCTCATGCCGAGCCGCGGAAAACCAATTCCCATGAAGCCGAACGCCGGCGCCGTCAGCAGCGTGCCGATGCTGACGGCGCTCGCCGTCGATTTCAGGACCACCGCCAGAAATGCGCCGAACAGCAGGCATGATACTACAAACAGCAAGCCGGCGATTATCAGCAGCCAGGCGTGCCCGTGCAGCGGCAGCCCGAACACCGCAATCAGCAGCGTGTCCGCAAGGCCAAGCACCAGCATGAACAGGATCGTATAGGGCAGGATCTTGCCGGCCATCGCCGGCCAAAGACCGCCGCCCAGCGCCCGCAGGATCCGAAGCCGATGCGGCGCCTCCACATCGAGGCCTACGGAATAGGCACCGGTCATCACCATGATGACCTGCAACACGCTCGGCAGCAGCGCGGTCAAAAGAAAGTAGACGTAGTTCAGCGTCGGATTGAACAACGCGTGGGTCTGGACAGGTATCGGCTGCAGATCGGCCTGCGCCAATTCCAGCGGCTCTCCCTGCTCCGACCGCAGCGACAGCCTGATTCCCGCGGCCGCGGTCGGAATCGCCGCGTTCACGCCGCGGACCGTGAGATTGCCGATCGTCAGGGTCTGCGTATTGTAGAAGAAAACCACCTCGGGGCGGCGGCCGGCGAACACATCGCGCTGAAGGTTTTGCGGCAGCATCAGCAGCCCGTGGACCTTGCCGGACAGGATCAGCCCGCGTCCTTCCGCGAGATCCCCCACGCGCACCGCCACCGCGGTATCCGGAGTGGCGTCGACCATCCGAATGATGCTGCGCGACAGATCCGATCCGTCGAGATCGAGAACGGCGATCGGCAACCGCGTTGCCAGGCCGGCGCTGAAGATCGCCGCGAGAAAGGCCATCTGGGCGATCGGGACGATGGTCGTCAGGCCGAACAGAAAGGGCCGCCGCCGCAACCAGCCGATTTCCCGCCAGAAGACCAGCCAGAACCCAGGGCGAACAGAGCGACGGGCCAGCATGTCAGCGCCCTCGGTTGGCCCATGCAACGATCGCGCTCATCCCGGGTCGCAGGCCATCGACGGGACTTTCCGGCTTGGCGCGCACTTCAAAGGTGCGGAGATCGAAATCACCCGTGGCCCGCGTCGCGCGCCACGCGGCATATTGGCCCTGCACGTTGATCATGGTCACGTGCACCGGAATGATTTGGGACTTCAGCGCCGGCACGACGACATCGAATTTATCGCCGATCTTCAATCCTCCGAGCAGATCCTCGCGCAGGTTAAAGGTGAACCACAGATTGTTCATGTCGATCAGCGAGAAAAGCGGCGCGCCGGGGCTGAAATTCTCGCCGATGGCCGCGATACGCGTCGTCACCTGAGCGGAAATCGGCGCGCGGATGACAAATTCGGCGACATCGACATCACGCTGATTCAGCGTAGCGCCGGCCTGCTCGACCTGGGCTGCCGCCAGCGCGCGCTCTTCCTTGCTGGCGCCCTGCGCCGCCAGTTGCTGTGCCGCCTCTGCCCCTTGCCGCTTTTGGGTGGACATCGACAGATTGCGGGTCGCTTCATCGACGCGGGCCTGCGGCACGTTTCCGGTTTTGGCGAGTTCGATCTGACGGTTATAGGTCTCCTGGGCAAGCGTTTCATCGGCTTTCGCCGCGTCGAGATCGGCCTGACGCTGGGCGACCGTTTCGGGACGGATCGTGTTGATACGATCGAGATCGGCTTTGGCGACCGCCAGGGCGGCGCGAGCCGCGAGCCGCGCCGCGACCAATTGCGGGCTGTCCAGTTCGGCCATGACGGCACCGCGCTCCACAGTATCGCCGACGTCAGACTTCAAGGTGACAATCCGGGCCGAAATTCGCGGGCTGATGTCGACGCGATCCGCCGAAACCTCCCCCTGGACGGTGAGCGGCGGCGGCCGGGTCGCAAGCCAGAGCATCGCAGCGAACGCCGCGACGACCACGATCCCGACCAGCCACCGAACCGTCCTGCTCATTGCCCTGTCCCCAAAAACGATATTGTGGTGTCGCGATCTGCAGAACGCCAATCAATTAATTCGGACTCATCGACAGGCCGATCCGTGACAGTTCGGCCGGTGGATAAATCGTCCGAAAAGCGATTGATCCGCGAAGCCAACCGTGGTGCTTTCGTCAGCGCTATTCACTTTGCTTGAGCATCCATTTTGCTTGAGCATCCATGGGAAATCTTGAACAT
>JAQGJF010000082.1 GCA_028290765.1 Tardiphaga sp. | reverse complement strand
GAAGATTTTCACGTCGGCATGCGGGCAGATGATGGTTCCGATGTCGCGGCCATCGAGCACCGCGCCCGGCGGATCCTCCGCGAACCGCCGCTGAAAGTTCAGCAGCACCTGCCGGACCCCGGGGATCGCCGAGACCACCGAGGCGGCGTCACCGACCGCCTGGGTCTTCAGCGCGGGATTGCCGAATTTTTCGGGATCGAGTTCCAGCGCCGCGGAAACGGCGAGCATTTCATCGGTGAGATCGGCGCCGGCATCGAGCAGCGCCTTGGCCACCGCGCGGTAGATCACCCCGGTATCGAGATGACGATAGCCGTAATGCTTGGCGAGCCGCTTGCCGAGTGTGCCCTTACCCGAGGCGGCCGGTCCGTCGATGGCGATAATCATGTGACTTCGAATACTCGTGTGACTTGATGTTCTGGACCAACACGCCGCTGGATCGACGATGATCGCAGTTTCGATTTCTCGCGCGATCTGTGTGGCTTAGCAGCCGAATTGTCAAATATCGTGCGGGGCCGATATTCGAACCCGCCGAATAGCTATGTCTTGGCTGGTTGAGGACCACGGGCCCGTCGCAGCGGCCGTTCCTCGGTAAAAATGTTGCGCGAAGCGAATTCGGCGGGACTGCTGAAGGTCAGATATTCGCGCATGGCGTCCGACGGCGACGCCGCCGTAAACCATGGACTCTTCAAACGGCGTGCCGGATCGCAAACCCAGTGCGGAACGCGGCCGAGCCGACGCTGTTTGGCCAAATATTCGGCGATCGCGCCGACAAGCGCATCAAGCCTGAGGTCGCCAGTCAATTTCGGCTCGCGCTCGATCGCCGCATAGCGATCCCCATCGGTTTTTGCCAAATCGAACGTATCGACAAATTCCGCCAGTTCGACATCGCGCGCCGAACCGGCCTGAATCCTTTCCACCGCATCAGCGAGGGTATTCGGGCGCATCGACACCTCCTTCGCGATTCATATTCTTCAACAGAAAGCGCTGCTTCTCCGGGGAAGCAGCGCTCATCGGGAAATAGCGGCCAAGCAAGGCTATCGCTTCCTCTGTGGTCGAGATGCCCACGACTTGCATCAAATTGAGAATATCGAGCCGCTCCGTTTCGCCACGAAGCGGGTCCAGAACCCGCACCGCTTTCAGCTTCAATGCGAGCAAATATTCTGCCGAAGGGACAGAAACCGCAAGTCCCGGCGGCGTACCGTCTCGCGGAAACGTCCCGAATTCCAAATGATCAGCGGCGCGATCGGCGAGTGAGCTGAGGTGAAATGCGACGGCGTCGTTGAACCAGTCGTCCTGCCACTGATTTTTACCGGCGATCTCGCGCAGCACAGCTCCCAGCCAACCGGGCAGGGGGTGCTCGAGTTCGGATACATCGACATCTTCTGTGGCAAACCGGAAATTGCTCGCCAGCATGAGCGCAGAGCCACCGTAGACCGCAATCTGCAGCTTGGTTCCGGCCTTTACCGCCGCGCGACCGATCTGATCGAATGCGTCGAGCAACGCGCCACGGCCGAAAGCTGTACCCATCAGGCCTCCCTCACACAAACTCCGCCCCGAGTCCTCGCATCATCGGAATGAAATCCGGAAAACTGGTGGCGATAAACGCCGTGTCGTCGACCTTCACCGGCTGGTCGGAGGCGAGCCCCATGATCAGCGCCGACATCGCGATCCGGTGATCCATATGGGTGGCGACGAGGCCGCCGCCGGGCACGTAACCGCGGCCCTCGACGATCATGTCGTTGCCGGCGATTTCCACCTTGACGCCATTGACACGGAGCATGGCGGCGGTCGCCTCCAGCCGGTCGGATTCCTTGACCCGCAATTCCTGCAGGCCGCGCATCACGGTGGTGCCTTCGGCAAAGGCCGCCGCCACCGCCAGCACGAGATATTCGTCGATCATCGATGGCGCCCGCTCCGGCGGCACCTCGACGCCCCGCAGCCTGGAAGCCCGCACCCGGAATTGCGCCATCGGTTCGCCGGCGTCGCCGCGGACCTCGCTCTCCTCGATCAAACCGCCCATCTCGCGCAGCGTGGTGAAAAGTCCGGTGCGCAGCGGATTGGTCATGACGTCGGACAGCACGATGTCGGATCCCGCCACGATCAGGGCCGCCACCAGCGGAAACGCCGACGACGACGGATCGGCCGGCACCACCACCTGCGCGCCGCGCAATTCGGGCTGGCCGGTGAGCGAGATCCTGCGGCCGTGCTGGCCTTCTTTCTGGGAGACGATCTGCGCGCCGAAATGCTTGAGCATCAGTTCGGTGTGGTCGCGGCTGGCCTCGCTCTCGATCACCGTGGTGACCCCGGGCGCCGACAATCCCGCCAGTAATACCGCCGACTTGATCTGCGCCGACGCCACCGGCGTTTTGTACAGGATCGGCAGCGGATCCCGCGCGCCGGCGAGCGTCAGCGGCAGGCGTCCGCCTTCTTTGGCGTCGCTGACCCGCGCCCCCATCAGTTCCAGCGGATCGACGATACGCCGCATCGGCCGGCTGCGCAGCGACGCGTCGCCGTCGAATGTCGCCACAATGGGACAGCCGGCGACGGCCCCCATGACCAGCCGGCAACCGGTGCCGGAATTACCGAAATCGAGCGGCGCTTCGGGCCGTGCAAAACCGGACACCCCGACCCCACGCACCGACCAGGCGAATTCGCCGGTCCGCTCCACCTGTGCGCCCAGCGCCCGCATCGCTTTGGCGGTATTGAGGACGTCTTCACCTTCGAGCAGGCCGGAAATCCGGGTTTCCCCGACAGCGAGCGCGCCCAAAATCAGGGCACGGTGCGAGATCGACTTGTCGCCGGGCACCCGTACGCGCCCGCTGAGAGACGCGCTCCGGCGCGCTTCCAACGGCGTGGGCTGATCAGAATGAGTCAAGATTGTGTTCCTCTGTGCGCTGGGCTCGTAGCACGGGGGCGGTGGCGCGTCACGCCACGGCCCTCTCGCTCAGAGCGCTATTGACAGCAGCGTAGCAACTAGCCAAGTGAAGCACCGTTTTTCAAGAATTCCCAGGATTCACACGTGGCCAAATCCGATCTCGGAACCAAGCGTATTTGCCCGACCACGGGCAAGAAATTCTATGATCTCAATAAATCGCCGGTGATTTCGCCCTATACTGGCGAGGTGGTGCCGATTGCGCCGATTCCGCCGCCCCGGACCCGTGCCGACGCGGCATCGCGCGCCGCCGCCGCCGCAGCTTCGGCCGCCGAAGCAACGCCGGAGCCCGCCGAGGCCGAGGAATTGGTGCCGTTGGAAGAAGCCGATGCCGAGGAAAACAGCGGCAAGGTCAAAGCCGTCGTTCCGGAATCGGAAGACGACATCGAAATCGACGAGACCCTCGAGGACGACGATGATGATGATTCGACCTTCATCGCCGACGAAGAAGAAGGCGACGAGGAAGTGACCGACATCATCGGCGACGTTTCCGGCGACGAGGAGACTTGAGATCGGCCCTGAACTGTGTTCAGGGTTCGCACGCACGCGGTGATTTGCCCCGC
>JAQGJF010000021.1 GCA_028290765.1 Tardiphaga sp. | reverse complement strand
GAATCCAAGGGCGGCAGCGGACCGGAAGAGGGTACGGCGCCGGGTCGCCGCCGTCGCCGCCGGGCACGTTCCTGATCCCGGGCATTCTTCCATGCCGAAAACGTCCCTCAACGTCCGGACCAGACTTCGGCGCACACAACCATTTCTGATCGTCACAATATTCTCGCTTGGCGCCGCCCTTGGCGGCTGCGCCAGCGGCGATTTCGGCCGGGTCCGCGCCGATGCCCGCAACGACGACATGCACCGATGGGTTGGGGCCGAGGCGACCGGAAGCGTCGGCCTCAAGGCATCGGCATTCCAGCTCACCGACCAGGAACGGTCGCTGCGCGACCAGTCCTATCCCCTGATCGAGCCGCCGCATTCGCGACCGGCCTGGAAGAGCGTGTGGGGCGACTACACGCCGATTCCGGCGCCGTGGCGCCAGGCGCCGGTGTTCGATCGCACCGCCTATGGCCGCCTCCTGATCGACGAGCCGCACCGCTCGCATACCTCGCGCTATTCGAATTTGATGGACGACGTGCGCGACGACCTGACCCGGTTCGAGCCGTTCTATGCCAACGCCATCCGCGTGATCGAACTCGACAAGAAGCGCAACGCCAGCCTGAAACTGATTTCCGAACTGTCGCCGCGCGAACGGGAAGACGCGGTCGCCCGCATGCAGGAAAACTCCATGATCGTGCAGTGGGTGCAGCAATGCCTGGAGCGGCGGGTGTCGTCCTACCGATGGGCGCTCGAGCGGCTGGTGATCCAGGCCCCGGACAACATGGCGGCCGACGCCGACCGGCTGATCAATGAGCTTGCGGCACAGACCGCCAATCCGCCGGTCGCGGCGCAGCCACTATATGGTCGGCCGGTCAGCGTCCGGGGTTAGACGCGCTCGTTCGTAAGCGTTTGGCTAACTGACTCTCCCCGTCATTGCGAGCGAAGCGAAGCAATCCAGTACCGCAACAAAAGGCTGGATTGCTTCGTCGCAACAGCTCCTCGCAATGACGGAGTTGGCAATCCCGATTAACCTGGGATCATCCCGCTCGTGCGTTTCTCTCCTCAATGCAGGTGCCTCAGCTTGTCCGGGTTCCGCACCACGTAGATCGCCGCGATCTTTCCGTCTTCGATGTCGAGCGCGGTCGTCTGCAGTTCGCCATCGGCCTCAAGCGTGATGAAACCGGGCAATCCGTTGACCAGAGCGGCCCGCACAAGTTTCGATTCATTGTTCTGGAAGCGAGTCGCCAGAAATTCATGCACTTTCATGACGGCATCGAATCCGATGGCGGGTTCGGTGGCTGCCGAACGCTTGCCGCCGCCGTCAGCGTGGAGGCTGACATCGGCCGCCAGCATCGCACCCAGCGCCTTCATGTCGCCGCTGCGCGAGGCGGCGAAGAATGCCTCGGCCAGCGCGAGGCCGCGGCGTTTGTCCACCTGGAAGCGAGGCCTCGCCTCGCGGACATGGCTGCGCGCGCGGGTCGCGAGCTGGCGGCAGGCCGCCGGGTCGCGCTGGATGGTCGCCGCGACTTCCTCGAATTCGAGCCCGAACACATCGTGCAGCAGGAATGCCGCCCGCTCGAGCGGAGACAGCCGTTCCAGCGCCAGCATCAACGGCAAGGTGACGTCTTCCTCTTCTTCCTCTTCGAGGACGGGATCGGGAAGCCAGGGTCCGACATAGGTCTCGCGCCGGCGTCGCGCCGACTTGAGTTGATCGAGACAGAGGCGCGTGACGGTGCGGCGCAGAAACGCCTCCGGTTCACGCACCTCATCGCGCTCGGCCTTCATCCAGCGGATGAAGGCCTCCTGCAGAACGTCTTCGGCGTCAGCCACCGAGCCGAGCATGCGGTAAGCAACGCGCATCAGCTTCGGGCGCAGCGGGTCGAAACTGGCCGCCGCATCCTCGGGCCCGACGCCTGCCATCAGGCGGCGGCCTTGGCAGCGGACCTCACCGCTGCCGGATCGGCCCAGCCACCGAAGCCGACCGCGATCCGGTTCCAGCCGTTGATGATATTGATCATCAATGTGAGCTTGACCTGCTCCTCCTCGGTGAACTGAGCCTTGAGCGCCTCGTAGGCGCTCGCATGCCTGTGTCCTTCGGACAGCCGCGTCAGGGCCTCGGTCCAGCCGAGCGCGGCCCGTTCGCGATCGGTATAGCAGGGGGCCTCGCGCCAGGCCGACAGCAGGTAGATGCGCTGCTCGGTTTCTCCTTTCTCGCGCGCATATGTCGTGTGCATGTTGATGCAGTTGGCGCAGCCGTTGATCTGGGAGGCCCGAATCTCCACGAGCTCGCTGAGGCCCGGCTCGAGGCTCGCAGCGATGGCGAGCGATAGGCGGTGCCAATCCGTCATCAGCGAAGGGGCGGCGGCAAAGGGATCAAGTCTGGCAGTCATGGTCGTCTCCTGTTGTTGGTTCCGACCTCATGACGATCCAGCATCCGCCGATGTGACATCCGCGCGGCGATTTTTTAGGATGTCGAAGTTCCACGATGCCTTTCAACGGGTCGTCCCTGCGAACGCAGGGACCCCTGCGCGAGCGCAATTGCGCTCGTCGCGCGCGCCGAGGATTATCGTTTAGCCGCAGCGGCAGAGACCTTCTCCTATCATGATGTACGGTGGTTATGGGTCCCTGCGTTCCAGGCTGTATAAAAAGTCGGGAATATTCGGACTGATGGACACACCGCCGTTTGCGGGGACACAAAATTCTCTTTCAGACCCAGGAGGGCTGAAGCGCCTCCAGCAGGGCGGGCACTCCCAGGATGTTGACCACCCGTTTGAGATTGTAGCACAGCACGCCCAACGCCAGTTCCGCCTTTGCTTT
>JAQGJF010000020.1 GCA_028290765.1 Tardiphaga sp. | reverse complement strand
AAAGCAAAGGCGGAACTGGCGTTGGGCGTGCTGTGCTACAATCTCAAACGGGTGGTCAACATCCTGGGAGTGCCCGCCCTGCTGGAGGCGCTTCAGCCCTCCTGGGTCTGAAAGAGAATTTTGTGTCGCCGCAAACGGCGGTGTGCCCATCAGTCCGAAGATCCACGACTTTTTATACAGCCTGGTTCGCAGGGACGACTCGTCTAAACGCCGGTAGATGATTCAGCGGTGACCGCCCCTCACATCGTCTGTGCGTAACGCGGCACGCCGATGTGGCGATCGGGCGGGTTGAGCGCGCCCATGATGACGCGGGCGCCGCCGAGACTGACCACCACCACGTCGCGGGAGCGCTGGCGCGGATGCGGCTGGGCCCGCTCCACGATCAGCAACCCGCCTTCCAGCGTGGCGAGATGGCCGGCACCGTGCCAACTCGCCAGCCGGGCCTGCGCAAAATCGGCCACGGTTTCGGTGGTGAAGGCCAGTTCGTCATAGCTGACGTCATAGCCGAGCCGGCGCAGATGATCGATGATCTCGGCATCGGAATAGTAAATGCGCGAACGCGCGGAATCCGTCGCCAGGGTCTGCGGTTGACCGCTGTGCGCTGGCGAGACGTCTTGCGGATTTTCCATGCCGTACTCCCGATCCGGATCAATGCAACCGTTGGACGGGCGCCGCGTTCCGCGCGTTCGGGTCCCGGGCGAGGCGCTTGCAGGCGTAGTTAATGGTTGGTTGGCGAATCCACACTGTCGACCGTCACCACCCGCGAAAACCGGCCGGGCGATGACAGCAGCGCCGCGAATTTCACGCTGCCAGCGGTTCCGGATTCGGCTCGCTGAAGAACGCCACCGCCTCGAAGCGGTAGCCGCAGGCGGCGCAGCGCCACAGATAGGAGATCCGGTGCGGTCCGCTTTCGAACCATTCCGGCGAAGCGATCGGCTTGCCGCACTGCGCGCAAGGATTTTCGTGAGGTAAAGTATTTTCGTGGGGTAAACAATCCGATCCGACAGCGGCCATGACGCGTCTCCCTCGGTTATTTTCCGCGAATAGACTCTCCCGCCGAATGACTGTCAAGACTCGTTGCGCTCGTCCGCGCTGATCGCCCGTGCGTCACTGTGTCGTCGGCCTGATCACCGGTACGGCGTGGTGCATCGCACCCGGCCGGCGCAGATGAATGGTGACGATGCCGTCGGCATGGACCTTCTGCCAGCCGTCGAGATGGTCGAGCAATTTCGCCGCGGCACTTTGCGTTCGCGGCAACGTCGCCTCGATGTCGTGATCCTTCAGCAACCGGAACAATCTTTCCGGCTCGATCAGCTCGCTGGCGAGGTGATGATCGACCACGAATTTCTCGCCGAACAATTCGGTGCGGCCGTCGATGAAGGTCGGAACACCGCTGGCGATCGGATGGCCGCCGACCTGCGCCAGCCGCCGACCTGCGCCAGCCATGGCGTCGAGATCCAGCACTGGCCGGCCATGGTGAAGGAGGAGATCTCGGATTCGGGCACCATGCGGTGGGTGAGGATCCACTGGCCGATGGTGATCTGCCACAGCGTATCCGGATCGCCGAGCAGCCGGTTGCCGGCGAACAGCAGCAGCAGATAGACGCCCGCGCCGATCGCGAGCGGCAGCACGCCGCGGGCGGAATCCGGCGCTTCGGCGGTCCGTGTCACCGACATCGTCATCTGCCGCAGCGCCTCCGGCCGAAACAACGCTTTTGATGTTGATACAACTCGAATGAAATGCAACCAAAACAGGCATTAATTACCAATAAACCTACCAGTCGCAAATTTAGCCGTGCCGCGGAAAGCCTCGCCACAGAAAGGTGCGATTTGGCGATCAAACCGCCCGACCTTGGCCGCGCCGCCACCCCATTCTTCGCGCGTGCGCCACAACAAAGGTCGGTTGATGAAATCCTTCACCCTGGCGGCGCTGGTCGCCCTCGTCGCATCGTCGCTGCCGCAAGCTTCCTTCGCCCAGCGCGCGGACTACAATGCAATGGTCGCGACCCACGCCCAGGCCAATGGCGTTCCGGAAGAACTTGTGCATCGCGTCATCGTTCGCGAGAGCCGCTATCGGCCGGGCCTGGTTGGCCGCGGCGGCACCATCGGGCTGATGCAGATCAAGCTCGCGACCGCGCGCGGGCTTGGCTACACCGGCACCGCCGAAGGCCTGCGCGACCCCAACACCAATCTGACCTATGCGGTGAAGTATCTGGCCGGGGCCTGGCGTGCCGCCAATGGCGACCACCGCCGCGCCGTCGCCTATTACGCCGGCGGCTATTATTACGCCGCCAAGCGGATGCGCCACCGCGAGGTCGATATGGCCAAGGCAGCCGGAAACCCCGCCGACGCCAATGCGCTGCAGGTTCCCAGGCCCTTTGAGACCAGGCCCTGAGACCAAGCCGTAGTAACTGTGCGGTGGGCGTGAGCCCGCGTTGACACCGCGCCGCATCGGCTTACATTAGCCCTGTTCCGAGGGGAGCTCCGACGAGGAGCTGAGATACCGCAAGCTCGCAACTTTCTCTGCTGAGATGGTGTAGCGAGACCGTGGTGACCCTTTGAACCTGATCCGGGTCATGCCGGCGAAGGGACAGGGATGTACCAGAGTGCAGAGAATTCGCGGGGGGAATCCCCCGTTTCCATTATCGGAGCCGGCATTGCCGGCGCCTGGCAGGCGCTGTCGTTCGCGAAAGCGGGCCATCCGGTCACGTTGTTCGAGCGCGGCGACGCGGCGATGACGCGGGCCACCAGCCACTGGGCCGGCGGCATGCTGGCGCCATAGTGCGAGCGCGAGGCCTCCGAGCCGCTGATCACCCGGCTCGGCATCCGCTCGCTCGATCTGTGGCGCCAGGAATTTCCGGACACGCCGTTCAACGGCTCGCTGGTGGTGGCGCATGCCCGCGACCGCG
>JAQGJF010000018.1 GCA_028290765.1 Tardiphaga sp. | reverse complement strand
GCGGAGCCTGTCATCGGGCGGCGCTTCGCGCCGACCCGTTGGCTCGCAATGACGGAGCTGGTGAAGCCGATTTAACTTAAATCATGGGCACGTCCGAGGTGACATGCCGCACAAAGCTCACCTCAAGTTGAAGCGCGCGCCCCGATTTCGAGTTCCCGTGAAACCGTTTTCCGAAGGCCGCGAAGTCGCCCGGAAACAGACAGCCGGTCATCATCATCGTGGGATTTCGGATGATCATCCCGCAGATGGAGAGAGACATGGCGTCAGCTATCGCAAGACTCTTCCCCCGTGCCTCGGCTCAATCGGTGGCGGATGTCGACACGTTCGTCACGGTCGCGATCTTCAGCGGTCTTGGCTTGTTGATTTCTTTGTCGGTATTGCTGCTGGATCGCTCCATCCCGGGCGAGTGGTTCTGATCCAGGCTGCGGCGCTGTTTCTTATCCGGCGGCGAGAGCCGTCGCCCAGCTGAAATCATAATAGATGCTGATCGCCTTCATCGCCACCGTGGCGGCTAAAACGACGACAATCTGCAGCAACGTACGCGTCGAAAACACTTTTTCGAATATCATCATGTGAAAGCCCCCGCCGATGGCTGATTACAGTATCCGGGGGTCTCATTCAAGACAGGGGTGACGAAGCCGCTCCCGCCCTGGTTGAACAAACCAGCCTGCGAGGTCGCGCTCACGCCCTGGCCAGCTAGGACGACCGATCGTAGACGGTGGCCGGTCTGGCCGCCGGTTTCAGGCCGTCCTGCTCTCTCAGGACCCGACGCATCCGGCGGGCGGACAAAAGCGCGTTCTTTACTTTCTTGTCACCCGAATGCTCTTCGAAGAAGATGATGACTTCGCAGCTAGGGCATTGCCGGGAATAGCCGGGCACAAGCCTTCGCGCCCTGTCGCGAAAGGTGGAGCGGCACCTGCTGCAGTGGATTTGAATTGAATCGTCCATCAGCAGCCACCATGCCGCGCAAGGCGTTTAAGAAGGCATAATTCGGGCTGCGGGCTGCGGGCAGGCCTTTCAGTCGGGAATACCAAGGAACGACCGGAGCGCGGCGAGAACCTCTTCGGGCTCGTCATGATGGAGCCAGTGTCCCGCGCCCGCAACGATCTGGTGCTCCACCTGTTTGAAATGCCGCAGACGTCCGGCTTTGGCGGAATCGGGAATGAAGCTCTCGCTGGCGCTGAACAGCAGCACCGGACAGGCGATCCGCGACCATAGCGTGGTGTAATCGTCGCGCGACAGCCGATAGGGCGCCTGCGCCCGCTGATAGGGATCGTACTTCCAGCTGAAGGTGCCGTCGGCATTTGGCCTCACGGCATGACGGGCCAGGTGCAACGCCTGCTCGGCGGTGAGACGCTTGTTATGGACCGACATGCGCTCGGCCGCTTCCGTCACGTCGCGGAAGCGGCGGACTTTCGACCGCGAAATGCTGTCGAGCTGCGCGATCCATTCCGCCATCTGCGCGTCGATCGGGGCAGACGACGGCGAGGGCAGGAAGGCGCCGTCCAGCGCCACGAGGCGCGACACTCTTTCCGGAAAGGTGCCGGCAAAAGCCAGCGAGATCATGCCGCCGAAGGAATGCCCGACCAGCACGGTCTCGCGGCCAGCGCTGGCCAGAGGCGTCAGGTCGTAGATGTGATCGGAAAGCGTGTAGCTGCTGCCCTTGGCCCATTCGGAATCGCCGTGCCCTCGCAGATCCGGCGCCATGACATGAAAGTGCGGCTGCAGCGCGCGGGCGATCAGGTCCCAGCTGCGGGAGTGGTCGCGGCCGCCATGGAGCAGGATGAGCGGTGGGGCCGCCGCGTTGCCCCAGTCCGTCACGTGCAGCCGCAGGCCCTGCGACTCGTAGAACCAGTCGGTGGGCTCCGGCGGCCCTTTCACGTCGGCGGCGCTTCGGCTTCGAGCTTGTCCTGCGTCCTGGTTTCGAAATCGCCGGCATCGTGGCGTTCGCGCAGCTGGCTTTTGGGATCGCCCTGCATGCGGTTGACCATGCGGCCGCGCTTGACCGCCGGCCGCTCCGCGATGGCGTCGGTCCAGCGGTTGACATGGACGTAGTCCTGAACGCTGAGAAATTCGCCGCCGCCATACAAGAGGCCCTTGGCCAGCGCGCCATACCAGGGCCAGATCGCGATATCCGCGATCGAGTAGTCACCGCCCGCCATGTATTCGTGGTCGGCCAGGTGACGGTCGAGCACATCGAGCTGGCGCTTGATTTCCATCGTGAAGCGATCGATGGCGTATTCGATCTTCTCCGGCGCATAGGCATAGAAATGGCCGAAGCCGCCGCCGAGATAGGGCGCGCTGCCCATCTGCCAGAACAGCCAGTTCAGCGCCTCGGTGCGGCTGTCCGGATCCTTCGGCAAAAACACGCCGAATTTTTCGGCGAGGTAAAGAAGTATCGACCCGGATTCGAACACCCGCCGCGGCTTCGGCCCGCTGCGGTCCATCAGCGCCGGGATTTTTGAGTTGGGGTTGATCGCGACAAACCCGCTGCCGAACTGGTCGCCCTTGCCGATCTCGATCAGCCAGGCATCATACTCGGCGCCGCTGTGCCCCAGCGCCAAGAGCTCCTCCAGCATCACTGTCACCTTCACCCCGTTGGGCGTCGCCAGCGAATAGAGCTGCAGCGGATGCTTGCCGATCGGCAGGACCTTGTCGTGGGTCGGTCCCGCGATCGGCCGGTTGATATTGGCGAACCGGCCGCCATTGTCCTTGTTCCATTGCCAGACGTTTGGCGGGGTGTAGGCGGGTGGGGTGGTCATGGGGGGATCCTGCGGCGGTGGGGGGGTGGGTTTGTCGAAATGTGACGCTCTGTTATTTGCGCACGATGGGGCGGACTACAAGGTCGGTTCGCGGAATGCAGCCGCGAGGTTTTCGCCGTCCTAATACCCCATCCCCCGATCCACCACGTTCCCCGGCCTCACCCCCGCGCGTAGCGCCTCCGCCGTCGCCAGTACCGTTCTGCCCACCGCCGCCAAACTGGCATCGCACGCATCATGCGGCGTCAGCACGATGCCCGGATGGCTCCAGAACGAATGCTCCTTTGGCAGCGGCTCGGCGAGAAACACGTCGAGCGCGGCGCCGGATAATTGGCCGCTGTCGAGCGCGGCCAGGAGGTCGACTTCGACCAGATGTTCGCCGCGGCCGACCTGGATCAGATAGCCGCCGCGCCGCATGGCGTTGAAGACGTCGCGATTGAGGATGCCACGGGTTTCGGGTGTCAGCGGTAGCAGGTTCACCAGGATCTCGGTGTCGTGCAGCATGGCCTTCAGCCCGTCGTGGCCGTGAAAGGCGGTGATGCCGGGTGAGGGCGGCTTGGCGCTGCGGCTCCAGACTTTGACAGGAAAACCAAGCATCGCCAGATCGGCGGCGACACGGGCGCCGATCGCGCCATGGCCGAGAATGCCGACCGGCACCTGCTGCGCGGTGCGCTGGGGCAGGCGCTGCCAGATCTTGTTTTGCTGCTGTGCCCGATAGGTCGCAAAACGGCGCTGGTGCCAGATGGCGTGCCAGATCACAAAACCCGACATCATCTGCGCCTGCGCCGGCTCGACCACGCGGACGACGTCGATACTT
>JAQGJF010000004.1 GCA_028290765.1 Tardiphaga sp. | reverse complement strand
CATTACTTCGCCATCGCCACGGTGGCGCTCAATCTCGCGGCGATCCAGATCATCATCCAGATCGGCGGCATCACCGGCGGCGCCCAGGGCCTCGCGCTGCCGCTGAGCACCTGGGAGCCGAAGCCGCTCTATGTCGCGATCTATTACCTGATGCTGGCCGGCGCCGTCGTCTCGACCGCGATCGTCGCCCTGCTGCTGAAGCTGCCGCTCGGCTTCGCGCTGCGCGCCATCCGCGACAGCGAACGCGCCGCCGCGGTGATGGGCATCGATACGACCAGGGCCAAGGTATTCGCCTGGGCGATCAGCGCCGGCATGACCGGCTTCGCCGGCGGCGTGTGGGCGTACTGGATCACCTTCATCGAACCGTCCAGCGCGTTCGACCCCGGCGTCGGCGTCAAGGCCTACATCATGCTGATCATCGGCGGCATGGGCAGCATCCTCGGCCCGGTGATCGGCGCCTTCGTGCTGGAAATCGTCTCGACGCTGGTCTGGGGCGGCTTTCTCAAGGCGCACCAGCTTATCCTGGGACTGCTGATCGTCGTCATCTGCATCGTCGCGCCCAACGGCATCATCGACGCCGGTGCGCGGCTGGCCCGGTCGTGGAGGTCGCGCCATGGCGCTGCTTGAAGCCCGCGATCTCACCATCCGCTTCGGCGGCGTGCTGGCGATCGACCAGATCAGCTTCGACGTCGAGGCCGGACAGATTTTTGGCGTGATCGGGCCCAACGGCGCCGGCAAGACCACGCTCCTGAATGCGATCTCCTCGGTCTACAAGCTCGACGGCGGGCATATTCGCTTCGAGGATCGCGACGTCACCAACATGGCGTCGCATCGGCTGTCGCGCCTCGGCGTGGCGCGCACCTTCCAGATCGTGCAGCCTTTCAACCACATGACCGTGCGCGAGAACGTCGCGGTCGGCGCCATGTACGGCCACGCCCGGCTCCGGCAGCGCGGCGAATATATCGCCGCCGCCGACGAGGCGCTGCTGCGCACCGGGCTGATCGCCAAGGCGGATTTCCTGCCGCCGCACCTCACGCTGTCCGACCGCAAGCGCCTCGAAGTGGCGCGCGCGTTGGCGATGAAGCCCAGGCTTCTGCTGCTCGACGAGGTGATGGCCGGCCTCAACCTCACCGAAATCGAGCGCACCATCGAACTGGTGCGCGAGATCAGCGCGGCCGGCATCACCGTCATCGTCATCGAGCACGTGATGAAGGCCGTGCTCGCTCTGTGCGACCGGGCGATGGTGCTGAATTTCGGCCGCAAGCTGACCGAAGGCAAGCCGCTCGACGTGGTCAACGAGCCCGCCGTGGTCGAGGCCTATCTCGGCAGCCGCTTTGCCAAATCGCGCGCCGGGAGCGCCGCATGAGCCTGCTCAGCGTCGACAAGCTCGTGGTCGGCTATGGCGACAGCCAGGTGCTGGTGAATGTCGGCTTCGATCTGCAGGAAGGCGAGATCGTGGCGCTGGTCGGCGCCAACGGCGCCGGCAAGACCACGCTGCTGCGCACGCTGACCGGCCTGGTGGCGCCGCGCGGCGGCTCGATCCATTTTGCCGGCCGCCCGATCGACGCAGTGCCGCCCTATGAGCGGGCGCGGCTTGGCCTCGCGATGGTGCCCGAAGGCCGGCGTTTGTTCCAGGGCCTGACGGTACGGCAGAATCTCGAACTCGGCAGCCGCGCCGCGCCGGATCAGTCGCGCAAGGCCGAGGACGTCGATTTCGTGTTCGGGCTGTTTCCCGAACTGGTCCGGCTGCAGGGCCGGCTCTCCGGCCTCTTGTCGGGCGGCGAGCAGCAGATGTGCGCGATCGGGCGCGCGCTGATGGCGCGTCCCAAAATGCTGCTGATCGACGAGATGTCGCTTGGGCTAGCGCCAGTGATTGTCGAGCGCATCGCCGGCGTCATCCGCACCATCAACCGCGACCGCGGCGTCAGCATCCTGCTGGTCGAGCAGGATGTCGGACTGGCGCTCGAAATCGCCACCCGCGGCTATGTGCTCGATACCGGCCGCATCATCATCGACGGCCCATCCGAACAATTGCTGCTGCGGGACGATATCCGCACCGCCTATCTGGGCCTGCACTGAGTAACTGGAGAAGAACTTGTCCGAATCTTACGACCTCGTGATCGAAAACGGCACCATCTGGTCGCCGACCTCGTCCTATCGCGCCGACATCGCCGTGCGCGGCGGCAAGATCGCCGCGATCGGCGGTCCGTTCCCCGCCGCCGCGAAGCGCATCGACGCGCGCGGCCAGGAAGTGATGCCGGGCATCTGGCACGTACACTGCCATTTCCGCGAGCCCGGCCACACCTACAAGGAAGATTTCCAGACCGGATCGGCGGCGGCCGCGGCCGGCGGCGTGACCTTCACCATCGACATGACCAACAACACGCCGCATCCGACCAGCCTCGAACATTTCGAGGAGAAGAAGGCGCTGGTCGCGCCGAAGGCGCATGTCGATTATGCGCTGTATGGCGGCGGGCTTTATCCGCGTACGGTCGACGCCCTGGCCAAGGCGGGCGCGATCGGCATCAAGATCTTCAACACCCGCCATATCAAGGAAGTCTATCCCTATATTTCCGAACTCGGCGTGCTCGATCACGGCATCCTGTACGAACTTTATGAAGCGACCCGCGACGTCGGCCTGGTCGCGTCGGTGCATCACGACGATCCCGAATGGTGCAAGCGGCTGACGTTCCGCGATTACATCGACAAGGGCCGCAACGACGCGATGTCGTACCAGGAGAGTTTTGCCAAAGGCTACATGTACGGTCATGGCATGGTCGCCGGGCTTGCCTCGTCGCTGTACTATGCCCGCATCGCCGGGGTACGCCTGCATGTGCTGCATCTCGGCGTAATGCCGCCCGGCGCCAATGAAATGATCCGCCACGCCAAGTTCGAGCTTGGCCAGGATGTGACCGCCGAGCTCGAGCTCGGCACCTTGTTCATGACCCGCGAGCAGATGGAGAAGGTCGGGCCCTACACTTACAACTGGGGCTAAGCGCCGGAGCACGGCTGGCAGGCGATCGACAACGGCGTCGCCGATTTCATCGTGCTCGAACACGCGCCGCACACCCGCGAGGACGTCGAGCCGGGCTGGAAGGACATGTTCTCGGTGCCGCTCGGCATGACCGGCGCGCAGGAATTCATCCCGCTGATGATCAACGCCGTCAACGAAGGCAAATTGACGCTCAACC
This sequence comes from Tardiphaga sp., assembly GCA_028290765.1. The sequence goes on along the minus strand of JAQGJF010000004.1, from coordinate 349 downwards.
AGGTGGCGCGCATGGCCGCCGAAGCGCCGGCCCGCACCTTCGGCATCTATCCGAAGAAGGGCGTCATCCAGGTCGGCTCGGACGCGGACTTCACCATTCTCGACATGACCCGCGAAGCGGAATTCCGGCACGAGGACATGCTGTCGAAATCCGCCCACACCTCCTGGGTTGGCATGCGCACCAAGGGCGCGGCCAGTTACGGCATCGTACGCGGCACCATGGTGATGCGCGACGGCAAGGTCACGGGCTCGCCGGGCTTTGGAAAATTCACGCCGGGCACCGCGGCCCGGTCCATTTCAACCCCTGCAACCTGAAGGACAAACGAATGACGATAAGTCGATTTGCATTT
>JAQGJF010001096.1 GCA_028290765.1 Tardiphaga sp. | reverse complement strand
CTGTTCATCATGAAGCCGCCGTCGCCGCACACCGCCATCACCCGCCGGTCCGGATGCAGCAGCTTGGCCGCAATGGCGGAAGGCAGCCCTGCCCCCATGGTGGCCAGCGCATTGTCCAGCAGCAGCGTGTTGGCGACGTGGGTGCGATAATTCCGCGCGAACCAGATCTTGTACATGCCGTTGTCGAGGCAGACGATGCCGTCCTCGGGCATGACGGTTCGGACATCCCGCACCAGCCGCTGCGGGATCACCGGGAACTGGTCGGCATCGGCGCGCTCGTTGATATGCGCCAGGATGTTCTGTCGCAGCGCCAGAATCTCGGGATCGGGATTGAGCCGCCCGCCCAGCCGATCAGCCAATACGGCGACGGTGGTTCCGATGTCGCCGATCAGTTCGGCGTCGGGATAAAACACCTGTTCCACATTGGCCGAGACGTAGCCGACAAAGATCACCTTGGGACCGCCCGCCGCCTGCCCCATCAGGAACGGCGGTTTTTCCACGGTATCGTGGCCGATGGCGATGATCAGGTCGGCCCGGTCGATCGCGTCGTGGATGTAGTCCCGTTCCGACAGCGCCGCCGTCCCCAGATAGAGATTGGAGCCGCCGGTCACCGCCCCCTTGCCCATCTGGGTGTTGAAAAACGGAATACGTGTCCGCCGCACGAAATCGGACAGCGGCTCGACGAGGCGCGGCCGGTTGCTGGCGGCACCGATCATGATCAGCGGACGCTTCGCCTCGAGGGTCATCGCTACGGCCCGATCCAGCGACGCCTGGGACGCCACCGGCCGGTCGATCGGATGCGGCGGGACCAGAGCGGCATCGGTCGGCTCCGCCGCGATGTCTTCGGGAAGTTCGAGATGGACCGGTCCCGGCCGTTCCTCGACCATGACGCGAAAGGCATCTCGCACCATGCTGGGGATCGCATCGGCGGAGACGATCTGGCGCGTCATCTTGGTCAGGGGACGCATGGTGCCGACGATATCCACGATCTGGAAGCGGGCCTGCCGCGCGGTCTTGATCGCCTTCTGCCCGGTGATCATCAGCATCGGCATGGCGCCGAGATGCGCGTAGGCGGCGCCGGTGGTGAAATTCAGCGCGCCGGGGCCCAATGTCGACAGGCAGACCCCGGGCTGCCCGGTCAGGCGCCCCTGGGTCGCGGCCATGAATGAAGCGGCCTGCTCATGCCGGGTCAGCACCAGTTCGATCTTCGAATGGCGAAGCGATTCCACGACGTCGAGATTTTCCTCGCCCGGAAGGCCGAAGATGCGCTCGACACCCTCGTTTTCCAGTGCGGCCACCAGCAGATCGGAGCCTTTGGTCATGGTTCATTTCCCCGCTCGGTCTCGTTACGCGTGCCAGCGCGACATCAAGCTAATCACGTCGATGACGATCTTCAACAATTTGCGGCCTGGCTCGCCTGGCCCGGACGGATGGACGCGGTTTTCCGGCGTCCGGTTCATCCGTGACAACCGTCGCCGTTTCCTCCCAATGAAGCTTGGCGTATTCTACACAGCAAAGTCCAATATCGTGCGAGATCTGACACCGCATGACGACCATCGTAACGAAGCGCGCCTATGACCCGCCCTCCCCCAAGGATGGCATGCGCGTCCTCGTCGATCGTCTGTGGCCGCGCGGACTGCGCAAGGACGCCGCCGCGCTCGATCTTTGGGCCAAGGACATCGCGCCAACTCCCGCGCTGCGGAAGTGGTTCGATCATCGTGCCGATCGATTTGTCGAATTCAAGCGGCGATACCGCGCGGAGCTGAAGGCCAATTCCGCCGTGGCGGATGTGCTGGCGCAGATGAAACGCGGCAAGGTGTCGCTGCTCTATGCGGCCAGGGATCCCGATATCAATCACGCCGTGGTGCTGGCGGAGTTTTTGAACAAATCACGATAGAAGCCAATTATCTGCCCACCCGCAGCATGGCACCATCGACATCGGCATGGTAACGCCTTTCGACCGACGTCAGCCGGATGAAAGGCCTCGCCGAATTGGGCGGTGACATACACGAGTTTCTGCGGATCGTTGAGCTGTCGATCACCGTAAGCCTAGCGGCAACGGCGGCCGCGACCGCGATCAGCCTGCCTGTCGGGGCCATGCTTGCGATTTTTCCTTTCTCTGGGCGGCGCTTCACCGTCGTCCTGGTCAACGCATTTTTCGGCCTGCCGCCGGTCGTGGTCGGACTGATCCTGTATCTCGCCCTCTCTCATTCTGGACCGCTCGGTTTCCTGGAGCTGCTCTTTACCCCATCGGCCATGGTTGTCGCGCAGACCATCCTGGCGATGCCGATCATCACCGCCCTTGTCCATCGCGCCTGCGAACGGGCCTGGGCGCGCTATGGCGATGAGCTGATTTCCGACGGCGCTTCGCGCCTGCAGGCCATTCCGCAGATCCTGTCGATCATCCGGGCGGAAATCCTGACCGCCATCCTGGCGGGCTTCGGACGAACCATCTCGGAAGTCGGCGCGGTCATCCTGGTCGGCGGCAACATCCGCGGTCTGACCCGTACGATGACCACGACCATCGCGCTGCAAACCAGTCAGGGCGATTTATCGTTGGCCCTGGCGCTTGGCGCCGTGCTAGTTGGCATCAGCATTTCAATCAGCGCGACGGTCTTTGCATTGGCCGGACAAGCGAGAAGCGCAGGGAGTGACGAGGTATGATCGGAGTGCGAACCGCGCTGGCGCTGGTTGCGATCCTGGCGGCAACGCCCCCCGGCGTTTCCGCGGAGCGGTCCATCGTTCTGGCCTCGACGACCTCGGTCGAAAGTTCGGGTCTTCTCGCCAACATCCTTCCCAAATTCACGGCGAAGACCGGCATCACGGTCAACGTCGTCGCCCAGGGAACCGGAAAGGCGCTCGATACCGCGCGGCGCGGCGATGCCGACCTGCTGCTGGTTCACGACCCCGAGGCCGAACAGCAATTCATGGACGAAGGCCACGGCGCAGCACGCCGGCAGATCGCCTGGAATGATTTCATCGTTGTCGGCCCCTCTGCCGATCCGGCGCATGTCCGTGGCGGCAATGACAGCGTCGCGGCGCTCAAGGCGATCGCGTCGGCGCAGGCTCCCTTCGTATCGCGCGGCGACAAGAGCGGAACCAATGCCGCCGAGCTGCGGCTATGGAAGATCGCCGGCCAGACGCCCGACGCACTCGGCAAGGAAAAATGGTACCGCGACATCGGCGGCGGCATGGGCCAGGCCCTCAACGCCGCCAGCGCGATGAATGCCTATACGCTGTCCGACCGCGGCACCTGGCTCAGCTTCAACAACAAGGGATCGCTGGTCATTGCGATCGAGGGCGACGCGCGCCTCCTCAATCGATACGATGTCATCGAACTCAATCCGCAAAAGCACGCCAACGCCAAGCTCGACGACGCCAAGGCTTTTGCCGATTGGCTGATTTCAGGCGATGGACAGCAGGCCATCGGCGCGTATCAGGTGAACAGCGAGAAACTGTTCAATCCGTCGGCTGCTGCACCGAAATAGCCTGGACGGCGGAAGCGCCGCGGCGCCGAAGCTGAGGCTTGCGGCTCCTGCTTTAAGACACCCCTAGCCCGCCCTGACGCCTTGCTGGGGCCTGCCTAACCGTGTATCGACACGGCTTCCCAGATCATTCGGGGTATAGCGCAGCCTGGTAGCGCGGCAGTTTTGGGTACTGCAGGTCGTTGGTTCGAATCCAGCTGCCCCGACCAATCTACCCATAATATCAAATATTTGACTGGGGATCCTGAATCCCCATGACAGCCTAGCGCCCGTTGAACAGCGGGTGGGCGACCCGGTCGCCGGGGGCGATGCCATATTTCTTGGCGGTGCCGGCGATCACTTCCAGCACGCCTTTGGCCAGACCGTTGGACGGAATGATCTTGGTCGATTGCGGCTCGGTATTCTCGGCGATCCGCAAAATCCGGCCGTCGGCCCGGATAAAGATCATGTCGAGGGAGATGAAGGTGTTCTTCATCCACATCGAGACCTGCTGTTCCGGCGAGAAGTCGAACAGCATGCCGCGGCCGTCAGCC
>JAQGJF010001091.1 GCA_028290765.1 Tardiphaga sp. | reverse complement strand
TCATTCCAAAGAAAGCCCCGCTTCCCCCCAGGCGGGGTTTTCGCTTGTGGTGCGGCATTTTGGCCGCTCGCCGGTCTGTGATTGGCAAGTGATCGGCGCAAATGAAAAACTGTTTTCAGCCTTCTTCATGAGGCTCCAAGTGAACCCCGCCGTTAGCGTCCCCCAGCGCTCCCCCTCGGCGGGGTTTTCTTTTGCGCAAATGGATGGACGTATCGTCGATGACAAAAAGCGCGCGGGCCCTGCTCCGATATGCCGCAGGAATACCGCGCGCCTAAAGACGACCCGTGTCGTCAATCCGCTTTGCAACCGCGCCGCTCCAGAACTTCGACCTTGGATTCTGGTTTCGGGCGCGCTGCCCTTGGCTCCGTCCCTGTAACCAGAATACCCGCCGCCCGGGAGTGAGATGCGGCGGGCATTCTAGATGAAGTCTCGCCAGATGAAGTCTCCGACGAAACTTCCGCCTGCAAACTTTCAAATCAAAATAGAGTTCCGGAATTCCAAAATAATATTCCGTCCGGCAAGAGTCGGAAATCGGACAGACGACCATTCGACTCCGCGATAATTTTCATCGCCGCCGATCTCAACAACACCGTTTAAGGGGAGCGCGATGCTCCCGCCAGATCAGGTGAGTGACATGTCATCTCTTGCGTCAATCGAGTGTCCGCGCTGCAGCAGATGCCGAATAAAAATGAGCCTCAAGAGCCAAGCTCCCCGGCCGGATCGTTCTGAAAACCGCACCTTCGAATGCCCAAGGTGCCTCTTTGTCGAAACAAAGCTCGTGCCGGATCCTTTCAGATCCGTCAGCGTCAGGCGCTTGACGAACAATGTCTGGCCACCGGCATGAAGGACCTCAACTTCATTCAGATCGCTGTACGGGTCGGAATGTCCTGCGCGCTCACTGCTGTCACCGCCGTAGGCATTTTCATGGTCATCAGGCTCGTTGTCGGGCCCGGCTAGCGCTATCAGACCTCTGCCTGTATCTCGAATCTGTTCCTGCGCCAGACGTCTCCTCTGTCCATCCGGGAACAAAACAGCTGCCTGGGCATTAACGGCCCCATGCTGTGGATAGAAGCCCTCATCAACGTTTTGGCGTTTGCCGGATTTATCGCCGTCGCCACTCATTGGCCTACGACGCATCAATCCGATTAAGAACACCAGCCTTTGACAACGCATCTTGGCTGCGGCGTTCAAAGATGCGCCACGATCCGCCAGGCCTGAACCGTGCTCAGCATCGACACCCCGCCGTATTCCGCCAGAACCGACAGCACGGCGAACCACATCTATTGCGAGCGATCCTTGTAAGCCAGAAAGGCCGAGGCCCCGACGCAGACAATGGCCGGCAGGCTGGCCGCGAACAGGATGAAGCCCATGTTGAAATTCTCCGGGTTGAAATAACGCGGAGAAAGGTACGGGCCTTGTCGCACCAAGACTGTGCGGCGGATCACGCTAGAGCTTCGGTTCTGATTGAATCAGACCGAAGCTCTAGATTCGTTTTTTGACGCGTTTTCTTCACGCGAACCGGTATCCACTTCGCTTGAAAACGCTCTAATCGGAGGCCGCGGGTTTCCCGACGCGGCTGAGTTTCCAGGGTATTTCGTCGATCCGTGCAAAAACGAAATCGGGATCGAGTTTTTGCAGGGCTTCGATGCTGGCAAAGCCCCAGCTCACCGCCCCGAAGGCGATCCCGGCCTTTCGGGCGGCTTCGCCGTCACGCACTTCATCGCCGATGGCGATCGCCTGATCCGCCGGAACGCCGGCACGAAGCAGAACCCTTTTGTAGTTCGCGGCCTTGCCAAACAGCGACGCGCCGCATTCGAAATACGAAATGTGGCGCGCGCAATTGCCGAGCGCCGCTCGCGCGTTGTTCTCCGAGTCCGAACTGACCACGGCCAGCACGATGCCGCCGGTGCCAAGCGCGGCCAGCATGGCATCGACGCCGTCGAACAGCGCGATATCGGCCATCGCCTCCGACTTGATGCGGCGCATGTCGCGGCCGATGAAAGGCAGTTTCCATTTCGGCACGCCGAGAAAATCGAGAATCTGCCGGCTGTCGCGACCACGCAGCATCTCGATGTCATGGGCATCGACCGACCGAAACCCGTGCCGCTGCGCGACGCTGTTCACCACGCGCAGGAACCACGGAAAGCTGTCGAGCAGCGTGCCGTCGAGGTCGAATATCGCCAGCCTTTTCATGCCGGGCAGATAACGCCCGCCCGCCATAATCTCAAGCGATCATCCGACGCCGCGTTTGGCGTAGGTGATGCCCTGCTCGTCCCGCAGCCTGTCGCGCTGGGCACACAGGCTGTCGATCGTGACCATCATCCGCGCCAGCAGCGCTTCCGCCGGAAGCGTGTTGATGCGGGCCTTTTTGAGCTGCCTGATCTCGTTCTTCTGGCGGTTCGCTTGATACCGCATCCGTTCGATTTCGGCCCGGATATAATCAGGCCGCCCGTTTGGCACGGTCCTGCTCCGCAAAGGCCTCCAGGATCTGGATGCGGATTTCCTCGGCCAGCGGGCCTTTGACCTCGCGCATGCGATTCCAAAGCCGGATCAGTTCGCGTTGTTTGTCTGCGTTCATGGGTCACCTCCGATGGAGGCACCATTTAGAACAAAACAGGAACATAAAAGCAAGCCGGATTTGCGTGATGGCACCAATTTACAGATCGACGATGCGGACCCCGCGAGCGTATCGGAGCCCTTCGATGGTCAGCTTCTGCGCGTCTGTTTCGGGCTTAATCCTGAAGAAAATTCGAGACTTTTTCACGGACCGCCTGGTCCTGCGCCAAAGTCAGGCTCACGATCATCCCGTAGGCTTTCATGACGTGTTCGAAGCACAGGCCCGGCAAGTTGCCGAGGGCATTGCAGGCAAATCGCCATCGAGGTCGGGACCAGTACCGCGCGCGACGTGCGTGTGCTTGGTGAAGACGGCTCCGAAATTCACAAGATGCCGGTGACCTGAAACCACCGTTTGTTCTCAAAGAACGAACAGGGGGCAGGATTTCCGGTCTTCTCACTCGTTAAGAAACCCTTCGCGGAGCGCCCTTGCCGTCGATTGCGTCCTGTATTCCGGCGCTTTAGCGTTGAAGACAAATCGCTCACGCATTTACGCTCTGCTTTGGAATTCAAGTTGCAGAGGCTGACGCGGAGAATCAAACGGTCGCCGCCAAATAGGCGAAAACATAAAGCTCGAACGAGACAATCCAGCAACGAGACAATCCAGCAGAGCACCTGACCTTCATATGTGCGCTTCAGCTCGGCTTTTCAACCGCTACAAACGCAACCTCCCCCATCCTTGCATCCGCTGCCGCGCTGCTTACCTGGAATTCACGAGACGGTTGAGCCTTCCAGGGCTCCTGGCGCGAAGGCCCTGTCGACACCCCTCGGCAGGGCCTTTTGCGTGACGAGAGTCCGAGATCGGCGCACGATTCTGCATCCGACGACCCTGCGGAATCTTGACGGCTGATCGTCCCCTGATTCTATCTGCCTTCCAGCAGGTCGCGCGGCAAGAACGCCTGTTGAAGAACGCCATCGTCGTCTGCGTCGAGGCCGCAAAACCGACAAAGCGCTAAGGGTCGTTGTTTCCTTTTGGGCGCGTTACCTCCATAGTGCGGCATGGCAAAAGCAAAAGTGACCTTCAAGATTATCCGAAACGCAGACGAGGACTGGAAAATCCAGGCGGACTATCCGGGCGTCGAGCCCCGCGAAATCACCGGCCTGACCAGCAAGGCCGACGCGGACGACTGGATGAATGGAGATCGCCGCGTGGCGTGGCTTCGCTCTCAAGGCTACGCCAAGTAACTGCAGCCCGCTGAAACCTTCAGGCACCGCGGCGATCAAGAGGCGCTCACGTTCCGCAATTTGTGCCAAATCCGTTTCACCCACTCTACCATCGAGGTCTCCGCGCAGACGGTCAGAGCAGGCCGCGAAAACCCATCCGCGGTTCGCGTCTTTCGATGCGCTTCGCATGAAATCGGCCTGGCAAGGTCTATGTGACCCTCCGCACAGTCCTTGCGTTGCTGCGATCCTATCGTCTGATCATTCAAACGGTGAATCGCACATCACAAACGGAGGTCAACATGTTTCGCAAACTTGCTCTTGCTGTCATCGCTGTCGTTTCAATCGCCGCCGCGGCCCCCGCTTCGGCTCATGGCTTCGGTGGCGGTCACTTCGGTGGCGGTTTCCACGGCGGCCATCACTTTCATGGCGGCGGCGTGTTCATTCGTGCCGGCTACTCCTGCTGGCGTACCGTCTGGACCGACTTCGGACCGCGGCGCGTCTACGTCTGCGATTGATCGCTCATGGCGCCCTAGCCACTTTTGGCTGGGGCGCGTCGGCGCCAATTCCTGGCACAGTAAAAGGCCCGGAGATTTGCTCCGGGCTCCTGAGGCTTAGTAGTAGCCGTATCGATTGTAATAGCGCGGCCCACGGCGATAATAGTAGCCGTCTCCGTAGGCATAGCGCGGGGCGTAATAGCGCGGGCCATAGCCGTATCCGTAACCTGGGCCGTAGGCGCCATAGGCGGCTCCTGCCGCGAGTGCACCCGCTGCGATGCCGAGACCGATTCCGGCACCGCCGAAACCTCGACCGCCCCGAGCTTCTGCCGGAGCTGTGATCGCAGTTGCGCCCAATGTGGCAATCGTCGCGATGATAAGGGCTGCCTTCTTCATGCTGGTTCCTTTCGAGTTGCCTGCATGACAACGGGCGCTGTTGGAATTGGTTGCTGTTCCCATTGCAGGAACGAACGGTTCCAGGAACAACAATCACCCGTTGTTTCGCAACCCTTCGGAGCAGCTAGTGGGTCACGCACTCTCTCATGGTCGTTCCCATGAACTCCACATCCTTGCAGACGGCACCCGATCCGTGGCCATTCTGACGGATGGTGTCATACAGCGATAGACCATCTGGTCGGCATGGGCGCTTATCGCGGTTGAGCAAATCAACGCGGTAGCCGTCAGCAGGCGTTTCATGGGTTTTCTCCTGGCTTACCCAGATTCGTCGTGGCCTTAAAAAACGCGTTCGACCTTCTCGGATTGCAAACTGGTCAGACAGAATTCTCAGGCGCGATAAATCGGCGCAAAATTCCCCCACTGCATGGCACGCAAACGGCACGCAGCCCCCTGCCCTTCGCCGCATTTTGCTGCTATTGGGTGCCCGGACCTGCCCCACCCGAACCCAATTCTGCAAATGTTCAAGGGAGAAGAAACATGCGTTACCTCCACACCATGCTGCGCGTCCGCAATCTCGATGCCGCGCTTAAATTCTACCAGGATGCGCTTGGATTGAAGGAAGTCCGTCGCATCGACAACGACAAGGCGAAATTCACGCTGGTGTTCCTGTGCGCCGATGAGGACGAGGGCCTGGTGGCGCAGTCGAAGGGGCGCCAGGCGCCGACGGTCGAGCTGACCTACAATTGGGATGAGGAGAAATACGGCGAGGATCGCTATTTCGGCCACCTCGCCTACGAGGTCGACGACATCTACGCGACCTGCGACCGCCTGATGAAACTCGGCATCACCATCAATCGCCCTCCTCGCGACGGCCAGATGGCGTTCGTCCGCTCGCCGGACCTGCATTCGATCGAGCTGCTGCAGAAGGGCGATGCGAAGCCGCCGCAGGAGCCGTGGACCTCAATGCCCAACACCGGACATTGGTAAGCTCGAACCATCGTCACTTCCAGCTAAGTTAGCGGTCGCAACACTCCGCATTTCAATGGTCGATGGAACAGGACGCCGCAACCGGCGTTCTCTCCACGACATTGAAATCATGGAGGCTAAAATGGGCCGTGGAATTTTGCTCTGGCTGCTGGGTGTGCCGATCCCGGTGATTCTTCTGTTGTGGTTGTTCGTCGGCCGCTGACCGTTGCGGTCATTGAGAGCCAGTTCACGCCACCGCCAGCTTCAGTCCATCAGGCTCCGTCTCCGACGGAGCCTGATTTTGTTTGTCGCGGTTGCTTGAAAACACGCTAACAGGTCCGATAAGACAAGCGTGCCAATCGCGCTCAGAAAAAGGACCCACCAACGTGCCGAACAACAATGAGAAGAAACTGACGATCTGGGGCCGCAAGAATTCGGTCAACGTCCAGAAAGTGCTGTGGTGCCTGCACGAGCTCGATTTGGGCTATGAGCGGATCGATGCCGGCATGGCGTTCGGCCGCAACGGCGAGCCGGATTATCTGGCGATGAATCCCAACGGGCGCGTTCCCACGCTGGTCGACGGCGACTTCGTGCTGTGGGAATCCAATTCCATCATGCGCTACCTGGTCCTCGCCTACCGGCAGGACTCGCCGCTGTATCCAGCCGTGCCAAAGCTGCGCGCCGGCGTCGATCGCTGGCTGGACTGGACGCTCTCCACCCTGCAGCCTGTCGACCGGCCGGTGTTCTGGGCACTGGTCCGCACGCCTATCGAGCAGCGCGACATGAAGGCGATCCAGAAAGACGCCGACGCCGAAGCGGCGCAATGGTGCATCGTCGACGCCCATCTGGCGTCGCGGGATTTTCTCGAAGGCGACTTCACCCTCGCCGATATCGCGGTTGGCGCCTACGCCCGCCGCTGGTTCGGCGTCGAGGGCATCGAGAAGCCGGCGCTGCCGCATGTGCAGCGCTGGTTCGAACGGATTTCCGGCCGGGCCGGGTTTGTACAATTCGTGGCGCCGCCGATGTCGTGACGCCCGCTCCGTCATTGCGAGGAGTACTTGCGACGAGCGCGACGATGACAATCGCCGGCGTCTCGACGGCTGATTATCGTCCGATGCCGGATGCCTCCGCGGCCGCACGCTGCATGCTCGACGACATTTCGCTGGTGACGGTGCTCTGCTCCTCGACGGCCGCGGCGGTCGCCGTCACGTACTCGCTCACATTCTGGATTTCCTGCTTGATCGCTCCGAGCGCGCCAACCACGTCGCCCGAGATGCCGTTGAGGCTATCGATCTCGCTGGTTATCTTGTCGGTCGCCTGCTTGGCCTGATTGGCCAGATTTTTGACCTCGGAAGCCACCACCGCAAACCCCCGCCCCGCCTCGCCGGCACGGGCGGATTCAATCGTGGCGTTGAGAGCCAGCAGGTTGATCTGCCCGGTGATGTTTCCGATCAGTTCGACGATGCCGCTCATCGCCTGGGCTGCCGAACTCAGGCGTTGCGCCTGCCCGTCGGCGGATTCGACCTTGCTCACGGCGGACATCGCCGTGTTCTTCGACTTCACCATCGCCTCGGAGATTTCGCGAACCGAAGCGTTCAATTCTTCCGCGCCCGCCGCAACGGATTCCATCATGGAACTGACCCGCTCGCTCTTCATGCGCGCGATGACCTGGTGCGTCGTGTCCGTGGCGTATTTGACGACCTTGAAAGGCTTTCCATTGAGATCGAGGATCGGATTATAAGATGCCTGAATCCACACCTCCTTGCCGCCCTTGCCGATCCGCTTGTATTCGGCGGCCTGATATTCGCCGCGGTTGAGGCTTGCCCAGAACTCGCGGTAGGCGGCGCCATCGCGCTCGGACGGATCGACGAACAGGCTATGGTGCCTGCCCTGGATTTCACTCAAGGAATACCCCAAGGTGGTCAGGAAGTTCTGGTTGGCCGTCAGTATCGTACCGTCCATCTTGAATTCGATGACGGCCTGGGATTTTTCGATGGCATCGATCTGACCCGCGAGATCGGCAGTCTTGAGCTTTTGCTCGGTGACATCGGTGGCGAATTTCACCACCTTGAACGGCCTGCCCTTCTCGTCGAGGATCGGGTTGTAGGACGCCAGGATCCATACCTCCTTGCCGCCCTTGCCGATCCGCTTGTATTCCGCTGCCTGGTATTCGCCGCGTTTCAGCTTCGCCCAGAATTCGCGGTAGGCGGCGCCGTCGCGCGTCGCAGCCTCCACAAACATGCTGTGATGTTTGCCCTGGATCTCGGCCAGCGTGTAACCCAGGGTTTTCAGGAAATTGTCATTCGCGCTGATGATCGTGCCGTCCAGATCGAATGTGATGACGGCCTGCGCGCGGCCGATCGTCCTGAGCTGGCCCGCGTCCTCCATGGCCTGAATTTTCTGGCCGGTAATCACGGTTGCGAACTTCACGACCTTTACCGGCTTGCCGCTCCGGTCGAGCACCGGATTATAACTCGCCTGGATCCAGACCTCCGTGCCGCCCTTTGCGATTCGCTTGAACTCGCCAGCCTGATAGATTCCACGATTCAGCGCGGCCCAGAACTCCCGATACGATGCATTGTCGCGATCTGAAGCGTCGACGAACATGCTGTGGTGTTTGCCCTGGATTTCGGCGAGCGAGTAGTTCAGCGCACTCAAGAAATTTTCGTTGGCAGTCAGAATGACGCCATCGAGGCCAAATTCGATCACGGCCTGGGATTTACCAAGCGCCGTCACCAACAGACTGTCCGCGGAACTGGCGTTGCCGAAATGAAACATGGGAAATCCCCGCGTTGAAATTGGTTACCGATTCATTGATATGATCGAAAACATTCAACGGTCGGTTAAGTATAGAAAGTTCAGCATTGAGGACAACTACGAGCAGCAGCATCGTACCGCTTTCGCGTTGGGCCATACGTTAGAACGCGCACCTCGATTCGGGATCCGCTTTGCCGCCGGTATCATGATGGGTGCAGCGCAATTAGCGCGGATGACTTTGGACGAAATCGGCATCGCCAATTCCGCACAGCAATGACGAAACTACCGCGACCGCTCGAACAGCAGCACCACGATCACGATCACCAGCGTCACCGCGGCCACCGTCAGCCGCCGGGTCCAGCTCATGCCGCGGCTGAACCACCACAACAGCGCGCAGCTCATGATAACCGGGACGACGATCTCGAGCGGCACGAGCGCCTCGCGTGGATGTTTCGATCAAAGCCCGGTCCCGATGAACTGGGCGAACTCGGCCGTCGTGGGATGGGCGAAAAGCTGCGCGGTCGGCCCGGCCTCCCAGACCTTTCCCTTATGCATGAAAACGACCTGATCGGCCACGCGCCGGGCGAAGGCCATTTCATGGGTCACCAGCACCATGGTCATGCCGCGCTGGGCGAGGTCTTCCATGACCTTGAGAACTTCGACGGTCAGTTCGGGATCCAGCGCCGAGGTGACCTCGTCGAACAGCATGACCTGGGGCGAGAGCGCCAGCGATCGCGCGATCGCCACGCGCTGCTGCTGGCCACCGGACAATTGTTCGGGATAGGCCGAACTCTTGTCCGCCAAACCGACCAGCGCCAGCACCTCCGACGCGATGCGCTGGGCTTCCGGCTTCGAATTCTTCTTCACCAGCGTCAGCGCCAGCGTGATGTTGCGCTCGACGGTAAAATGCGGAAACAGATTATAGCTCTGAAAAACCATGCCGACGTCGCGGCGCAGCTCCGCCCGGTTGGACTTGCCGGCCCCGACATCATGGCCGCAGATCACGATCCGGCCGCCCTGGGTCGCTTCCAGCCCATTCATGCAGCGCAGCAGCGTGCTCTTGCCCGATCCGCTGCGGCCGACGATGGCAACCAGCTGGCCCTGGCGCACGTCGAGCGACACCCCGTCGAGAACCTTCAGGGGGCCGAAATATTTCGTCACGTTCTGGACGCTGACGACGATGTCGGCCGCATTGGCCTGCCCGTTAGGGTCGCGGGCCAGGCGGCCGCTGGCGACGGTGCTATCTTGCGACATGCAGTTTCCTTTCGAGAACACGGCTCGCTACCGACAGCGGATAGCAGATCGCGAAATAGATCGCGGCGACGAACAGGAAGACAAGAAACGGCTGAAACGTCGAATTGTTGACGATCTGGCCGGCGCGCGTCAGTTCGACGAAGCCGATGATCGATGCCAGCGAGGTGTTCTTCACCACCTGGACCATGAACCCCACCGTCGGCGCGGTGGCGATGCGTACGGCCTGCGGCAGGATGACGTGGGTGTATTGCTGGAAACGGTTGAGACCGAGGCAATCCGAGGCCTCCCACTGGGTGCCCGGAACCGCCTCGATGCAGCCGCGCCAGATCTCGCCGAGAAACGCGCCGACATAGAATGTCAGCGACAGGCCGGCCGCGATCAGCGGATTGAGCCGATAGCCCGCGAGACTGAGGCCGAAATAGGACAGGAACAGCAGCACCAGCAGCGGCGTGCCCTGGACGATCTGGATGTAGCCGATCGCGATGCCCCGCAAAATGCGCAGCCGCGATACCCGGGCCAGCGCCAGCCCGAGGCCGAGGACGCCGCCGCCGATCAGCGCAATCAGCGACAGCAGCAGGGTCCAGCGCGCGGCCTCCAGCAAATAGATGACATGAACGGAGGTGAACTGGTTCAAGGCGCGGCCCTCATATCGCGGTGCCAAGCTTGCGACGACGGACGAACAGCAGGCGGCCGATCATCCAGAAGGCAAAGCGATACAGGACGGAGAGAGCCAGATAGACCACCGCGACCACGACATAGACCTCGAAACTGCGATAGGTGTCCGACTGAATGACGTTGGCGACCGCGGTCAGTTCCTCGGCCGAAATCTGCGAGGTCACGCTCGAGGCCAGCATCAGGAGCACGAACTGGCTGCTCAGCGCCGGGTACACCCGCTCCATCGCCGGCAGCAGCACGATATACACAATGGTCTGCAGCCGCGTCAGGCCGAGACAATCGGCCGCCTCCAATTGGGTCTTGCCGGTCGACTCGATGCCGGCGCGCATGATCTCGGTGGTATAGGCGCCGACATTGATCACCAGCGCGATGATGGCGGACAGCTCGGCGCCCAGTTTCAGGCCCATGCTGGCGAGGCCGAAATAGACGATGAAGATCTGCACCAGCAACGGGGTGTTGCGGATCGTCTCGACATAGGCGCCGATGATCCGGCGCACCACTCCGCCGCCATAGACGCGCAGCACAGCACACAGCGTCCCCAGCACAAATCCCAGCGCGATCGACACCACGGTGAGCTGGATGGTCAGCCACGCCCCTTCCAGGAACGCCGGCCAGCGATCTGCCAGAAAGGAGAAATCGAACTTGTAGGCCATTCGCATTCCTTATCCGGCATTTGAGCATGATCTTTTCGGAAAACCGGCTTCCACTTTTCCGGATCATGCTCCGCGCACTTCGCTCGATGATACCTTGTGCAGCCATTCCTGCGGAATCGCATACATCCGCACCGCATTGTCGTGAAACAGCCGGCGCCGGTCATCGGCTGAAAAGTCCGCCGTGATCGCGCTAAACCCGTCATAGATGTCGTCGAAACTCGCGCACAGGCTGTCGACCGGAAAATTGCTGCCGAACATGCAGCGTTCCACCCCGAACAGATCGATCACCGTCAGCACGATTTCCCGATTCTTCTCCGCAGTCCACGCCAGCCCCGGCGTGCCGATGCCGGAGATCTTGGCCGCAATGTTCGCGCAATCAGCGACACGCGCCATCGCGTCACGCCAGGCCGAAAGCCCCGCCGCGCTGCGATCCGCCGGTAAACCGGCGTGATTGATGATGATCGGCGTATCGGGAAAGTCGCAAGCGAGATCGGCCGCCTCATGGAGATGCCACCACGGGGTCTGCAGATCGAACCGCAGCCCGTGCTTTCGCAACCCGGCAAAACCCTCACGCCAGCTGGCGTCGGTCATGCCGCCGGCGGTGCCGTCGCGTGGCGTTGCATTGGCGCGCGGCTTCTGGCGCACGCTGCGGACAAAATCGTGGCTCGCCAGTCGTTCGAGTGTTGCCCCGGCGTCGCGCTCGTCGAGCCGGATCTGCCCCACCGCCACCGAAGGATATCCGTGGGTGCGGCGCAGCCCGGCAATGAAATCCATCTCCCCGATGGGGTCGACCGGATCCCATTCGGCCTCGACGTAGACCGTCCCTGCCACCTGCCAGTTGCGGGCATCGGCGAGATAATCCGGCACCAGATAGCGGCGGTTGATCCGGCTGTAGTCGCCATAGCGAAATCCGGTCACCGGCCGGTCGCGCAGCCACGGATGATAGTTCACGCCGGGATCCCAGACGTGGTGATGCGCATCGACAATGGCGAGCGGACGGGTCATCGCGGCAGGCCGCCGTCAATCGTTTCCGGCCTTGAGCACATCGGGCGAAAGATCGACACCATGATAGGCCTTGTTGATCGCGTTGAGCTTGCCGTTCTTCAGGTTGGCCTTGACCCAGTCATTGGTCCAGGCGAGCAGTTCCGCATCGCCCTTGCGCACGCCGATCGCAAGCAGGAAGGTCTGCAACGTGATCTTCGGCTCGAGTTCGCGGCC
The DNA here is from genome assembly GCA_028290765.1 of Tardiphaga sp. The sequence continues at coordinate 6,682 of JAQGJF010001091.1, read as the reverse complement.
CGGATTCTTGGTGTTGATGGCGGTGACCTGGGCGCGGCCAGTCGCGAACAGGTCGGCCTGCCCGGATGCCACCGCCAGCGCCAGCGTGGCGTCGTCTTCGTAGCGGACGATCTGGCTATTGATCTCGTTATTCTTGGCGCGCTGGGTGAGATCGGTGTCCTGCGTGGTTCCGCGGGTCACCGCGACCTTCTTGCCATCGAGGTCCGCGAGGCTTTTCACGGCGATGGCTTTCGGTCCGGCGACGACGGAGAGCAGATCGGCGTAAGGCACCGAAAAATCGATGGCCTTGGCGCGATCGGGCGTAATCGAGAGCGAGGAGATCACCAGGTCCGCTTTGCCGGTTTGCAGCAGCGGAATGCGGGAGGATCCCGTCGTCGGTACGATTTCAAACTCCACGCCGAGGTCCCTGGCAAGAAGCTTGGCGATATCGACGTCGGAACCCGAGGGCTGCAACTTGTCGTCGGTTCGACCGTAGGGGGAGTTGGTCAGATCGATCGAAATCCGGATCTTTTTGGCCTGCTTGATGTCGCTGAGCGTGTCGGCGCGCGGCGCGACGGTGGTCAGCACCAGCGCCGTCACGGCCAGCGCGGCAACGGAAACGATGCGAAACGAAACCATGATGCGTTCTCCCCGCGGTTCTTGTTGTTGTGAGAGCTCAGACGCCGTCCTTGAGGATGACATCGGGCAGATCGTTGCCGTGGTATTTCTTGTAGATGTCGTTGAGCTTGCCGTTCTTGAGATTGGTTTTCACCCACTCCGACACGGTCTGCAGCAGGCGCGTCTCGCCCTGCTTGACGCCGATGGCGAGCTTGAAGGTCTCGAGCACGAATTTCAGTTCGAGCTGGCGGCTCGGATTCTTCGCCGCGATCGGCGCCAGCAGCAGTTCGGCGGTGGTGAACAGGTCGACCTGCCCGCTGACGAAGGCCTGCGCCGTGGTCGCGTCGTCCTCGTAGCGGACGATTTTTGAACTCTTGGCGTTTTGCGACAAATAAGTGTCGTGGGTGGTGCCGCGCGTGGTGCCGACCGATTTGCCGTCGAGATCGGCGAGGTTTTTCACGCCGATGCTCTTGACGCCCGCCAGCACCGTGCGCAGTGGCGCGTAGGCCGGCGAGAAGTCGATCACCTTGGCGCGTTCGGGCGTGACCGACAGCGTCGAGATCACGACATCGGCCTTGCCGCTCTGCAGTGACGGGATGCGCGACGCCCCGGTGGTCGGCACCAGTTCGAACTCGACCCCGAGGTCCTTGGCCAGCAACCGCCCTGTTTCGACGTCCGAGCCGGTCGGCTGCATCTTGTCGTCGGTCATCCCATAGGGCGGCAATCCGAGATCGATGGCGACGCGCAGCTTCTTGGCCGCCTTGATGTCGTCGAGGCCGTCGGCCCTGGCCGTCGATCCCGCGCCGAGACCCACGATCGCCGCAAACGCCGCCACGACCGCGAGACGCGTCATGCTGGATTTGTTCATTGCATCCTCCCTGTTTTGTTGACGACTGATTTCCCCTCGTACAACCCCACGATCGACGCGGGGTCGGCCATTTCGTGTCCAGCGGCCACATGGGTCCGGTGCTGCTCGACCGCCCGTTCGATCAGCGGCAGATCCAGCCCAAAACTGCGGATCTCCGACTGCACGGCCAGCATGTCCTTGAGAAGCTGGCGGGCATAAGCGAGCGGCGGATCGAACGCGCGGGCCTGCATGCGCGGGTAAAGCTGCTGCAGCAGGGTGCCGTCGGCATGCCCGCCGGCCAGGCACTGCGGCAGCTTGGCGGCGTCGATGCCCGCCGCCTCCGCCAGCATCAGCGCTTCCGCCATCAAGACATAGGTGGTGCCGACGATGGCCTGGTTGATCACCTTGGCCGCCTGCCCGGCGCCCGATGGACCGATATGGGTGAAATTCGCGGCCAGATCCGACATCACGGCCGCCGCGGCACTGATACTTCCGGCATCGCCACCGGCCATCACCGTCAGCGTGCCTTGGCGCGCCGCGAGCGGCCCACCTGACACCGGCGCGTCGATCCAGGCCATGCCGGTTTCTGCGCGCAGACGCGCGGCGTAGTCGCGGCTGGCCGCCGGATCGATGGTCGAGTGATCGACCAGGATTTTTGTCGCGGAAGCTGTCGCGGCGATGCCGTCGGAACCGAACACGCATTGCTCCACCGCTTTCGTATGCAAGACGCACATCAGGACGATGTCGCTGGCGGCGGTGACCTCAGCCGGCGACGCCTTTGCGGTCGCACCGGCATCGACCATCGGTCCGACGTGCTCCGGCTCGAGATTCCAGACGTTGACCGCAAAACCCTTTTCGAGGAGCCGCAGCGACATCGCTGTGCCCATCAACCCCAGGCCGATGAATCCGAGCTCAGGCTTGCGGGTCATGCTCTCTAGGTTTCCTGATTGCAGAGACGATCGTAGACGCGATAGAGCGCCTGGTTGCCGTTGTGGCCCTCGCCGTGGGCGCGGGCTTCGAGAAACAGATTGGTGACCAGCGCATTGCCAGGCAGCGGTGTGCCGAGTGCAAAGGCCAGCTCGCTGGTCAGGCGCAGATCCTTCAACATCAGATCGATGCGAAACCCGGCATCGGCGTCCTTATCGAGAATTTTTGGTGCGAGATTCTGCATCATCCAGGATGAGGCCGCTCCTCCCAGCAAGGCGTCGCGTAATTTGCCGAGATCGACGCCGGCGGCGCGGCCGAGCGCGATCGCTTCGCAGACCCCCTGCAGGTTGATGCCGACGACGAGCTGGTTGCAGAGTTTTGTGACCTGGCCGGCGCCAGATTCGCCCATATGCACCACGGTCGTGCCCATCGAGGCCAGAACCGGACGCACCTTTTCCAATGCAGCGCCGTCGCCTCCGACCATGATCGACAGCGTGGCATTCTTCGCGCCTTGCGGGCCGCCGGAGACCGGCGCGTCGAGCATGGCGACGCCAACATCGGCCAGCGCCGCGCTCATCTCGCGGGTGGCCTGCGGTGAAATGGTGCTCATCTCGATCAGGACGCGACCCGGGGGCGGATTGGCAAGGATCCCGTCAGGACCCAGCACCACCGCCTGCACATGGGTGGTGTCCGGGAGCATGGTGATCGCCACCTCGGCGTCACCAACGGCATCCGCCACCGAAGACGCAATCCCGGCGCCGTCGGAACGCAGCGCTTCGGCGGCTTCCGGCCTGACGTCGAAGACACGCACGCGATGGCCGCCCTTGAGCAGGTTCAACACCATCTCACGGCCCATCACGCCGACGCCGATGAATCCAACGGTCGCCATCGATCCTCCTCTCTGCCTTTCGGTCTCGCCGGAATGCAGGGCGCCGCGCGTCGGTCAGACGGCGAGACAACCTCTGCATTTTCCGGGGCCGACGAACGTTTCCCTAGGTTGTCGTCATTGCTGCGACATACCGTTTATTGATCTTGTCAGCCGGCCGCCTGGTGCGCGACCTGTTGCCTCCGCGCGATCCTGGCCGCCAACAGAAAAGCCTGTTCGCTGGCGCCGGCATGGGCGATGCCTTTGCCGGCGATCTCATAGGCGGTGCCGTGCGCCGGCGTGCAGATCGGAAACGGAAAGCCGCCGATCAGCGTGGCGCCGCGATCGAAACCCATCAGCTTCATCGCGATCTGCCCCTGATCGTGATACATGGTCAGCACCGCATCGAACTGGCCGTTTTTCGCGCGCAGGAAAACCGTATCGGCGGGAAACGGTCCATCGACCGCAAAACCTTTGGCGATGCCGGCGCGCACGGCGGGTTCGATGACATCGATTTCTTCGCGCCCGAAATTTCCGCCGTCGCCCGCATGGGGATTGAGCGCCGCCACCGCGATGCGCGGCCGCTCGAAGCCGGCGGCGCGCATCGAGGCATCGGTCAGCGCAAGGCCGCGCAGAATGGCCTCCGTGGAGATCGACGACGCCACTTTCCACAGCGGGATATGCGAGGTGACCCGCGCGTTCCACAACCCGTCGAGCACGTTGAACTCGCTGGCGGCCCCAGAGTGCTTCAACGCATCGCGCACGAAATTGATTTCATCGTCGTAGGGTGGATGGGCCAGCCGCATCGCATGCTTGTTGAACGGCGTGAAAAACACCGCCGTCGCCTTGCCGGATGCCGCGTATTGCAGCGCTGCGCGAAAGTTCTGGATCGCGAACTGCCCGCCCGCCGCCGTCGCTTTGCCTGATGCCACCGAGGCCGGATCGAGGTTCTTGAGGTCGACCAGGACCGGCTTGCCGCTTTCGCCGCCAACCCCGTCGGCACTCGCCATGCAATCGATGTCCAGCGGCACCCCCGCCACCTGGGCGCCCGCCTCGAGGACGCGGCGATCGCCGAAGACGACCAGTTCGGCCGCTTCGCGGACGGCGTCCGAGGCCAGGAGCTTGGCGGCAATTTCAGGGCTGATGCCAGCCGGATCGCCCATGGCCACTGCAATTGTTGGTTTTTCGCCCTTGATCAAGCGTTTGGCCTCCCTGTTGGAGTCTGGATAGCAGGAAAGAAATCATCAGTAAACATGCTGCATACAGTATTTTATGTTGAGCGGGGCGCGTTTTGCATCTATGAGGACGTTGATGGCTGACAGGAGCTACACCATGGATCTCGGGGCGCTCGACGGACCTCAGATTGATCCGGCGGACGAACTCGGCCCGAGAAAGCCCATCGTTCGGCACAATCTCCACGATGCGATCGTTTCCCGGGTCCGCGACATGATCATCGAGGGCACGCTGTCGCCCGGCATGCGCATCCATGAAGGGCACCTCGGACAGGAACTCGGCGTGTCACGAACGCCGCTTCGTGAAGCACTGAAGTATCTCGCCAGCGAAGGATTGCTGGAATTGGCGCCGGGACGCGGCGCCGTCGTGCGCAGCTTTTCAGCCAAGGATGTCGAGGACAGCCTGATCGTTCTGGCGAACATGGAAAACCTGGCCGGCCGATTGGCCTGCATCCATGCGTCGGACGAAGCGATCCGGGACATTCGCCGCATGCACGACGAGATGATGCAGCGCTACGCGGTGCGTGACCGCCTCTCCTACTTCAAACTGAACCAGAACATTCATTCGGCGATCCTGAAAGCCTCGGGCAACGACCCGCTCTGCGACGTGCACGGCGTGCTGCAGGCGCGGCTGCGGCGGATCCGCTACGTCGGCAATGAAAGTCCGGAAAAATGGGCCGCCGCCGTCGCCGACCATGAAAACATGATCGCCGCGCTCGAAACCCGCGACGGCGAGCGCCTGGCGAGTGTGCTGGCCAATCACATGAAGAACACGTGGGACCGGGTGCGGGATTCGCTTTGACGCAGGTCTCTTGAAGCGCCCGTCAGCGGCGACCGCCGACAAGGTCATACTGCGAAGCGTTGGACAGCGAGGGCGATTTGGTGTCGGTGTCGATGCGCCCCGACTGCTGGGTGTAACCGAAGCCGAGCGACAGGCTGAGATTCGACGTCGGCTTGAATTCGACGCCCGCATGCGCGCCATAGCCTTGCACCGTGCTGGACGTGGAGTCGAAGGGCGAAAAAGCGCTGCCAAGGCCGGAATTGTATTTCAACGTGTCGAAGCCGGCATAGACCGTGATGGGAGCGTTCTTGAAGTTGTAGCCGTACTGCACGCCTTCGGAAGAGAGCGAGCCGATCGTGCCAGCCTGGTTGATGCCGCTCATGCTCAAGCCCATGCCGCCGCGTTCATTGCCGACAAACCAGCCGTTCGGAAAATTGTAGCGCGTCGAGGAAAAGCCGCCGGCGTCACTGCCGCCAAAGCCCGAAATGTTGCCGTCAGTGGGCGCACCCTGGCCGGCATTCAAATTGCCGCCGAAGCCAAGCCAGCCCGGGGTCCAATATCTTACCGGGGCGGATTGGGCGTGAGCCGGCCGGCCGCCCAGGCAGAGCGCCGCCATGACGAATGCGAAGCCTAATCTGACTGCGAAAATCGACATCCGCGCGACCACCAAGTTGCCCTGAAATTATAGCTCCAGGTACCAAGAACGCCAGTGCGGTGCCGCTGGGAGCAAAGCGCAAATACCGCATCGTGAAGAAGAAACGAACAGCCCAACAGACCGCCGCGATCGCAAATAGAGACCGAGCCAAGCTATTGAACGGCTGGCGCTCCCTAGCGGAATCGAACCGCTCTCTCCACCGTGAAAGGGTGGCGTCCTAACCGATAGACGAAGGGAGCGAAAAATCCGGCGCCGTACCCCTGAAAGGGAATCGCGGACACCGCCGTTTCGCACTGTCCTGCAAGCACAAAACCCAAGCCGAATCAACGTGTTGAAGGCAGAGATTGATGTGGCAGGCCCGGACCACAACGATTGATCCGGCGACAGCGGGCGAACGTATAGTGGCGTTTGCCGGGGTCGGCAAGCCGTCTTCCACGCTTCGTTTTCGCGGGATATTGAACAGTCTCCGCGGCAGCCTGTCGCGCGCACCGAGGCCGCAGCCCCTATATAGTTCCCTTGAAATGAATGTTCTCGTCACCCTTCCCCCGGTCATCGGCATTGCCGCCGTGGCGCCCGCTTTGCTGGTGCTGTGGCTGGTGATCGCCACCGATGAGCGTCCGGTGCCGCCGATCCTGGTCTGGGCCGCGTTCCTGATGGGCGCCGCGAGCATTTCCCTGCTGGGTCTCGCCCGGGCGCCTTTCGCCCATATTCTCACGGTCAGCGACAGCCCGTGGCTGTCGCTGGCGCTGCGTTCGATTTTCGGGGTCGCGGCGCCGGA
>JAQGJF010001030.1 GCA_028290765.1 Tardiphaga sp. | reverse complement strand
CTCCGCTATGGCTTGTATCCTCGCGCACGACAGGATCATCCGGCCTTGGCAGAACCAGCTTCGCCCCCAGCCTCGTCCGACATCGAGTTCGGCGCCTTCGTACCCGGATTGCGCTGCCGGCTGATGCCGTCGGGCTCGGGCGCGTTGAACGGCCTGACCTTCGCGGTCCAGGACCTGATCGACGTCGCCGGGACACGAACCGGTGGCGGCAATCCGCACTGGCTGCATGCACGGCGCCCCGCGACGGCATCCGCAGCGGTCGTCGAAGCGCTGCGCGCGGCCGGCGCGACACTGGTCGGAAAGACCATCACCGATGAACTCGGCTTCAGTCTCGAAGGCGTCAACGCGCATTACGGCACGCCGGTGAACCCATCCTGTCCCGACCGAATCCCCGGCGGATCCGCCAGCGGCTCCGCCGTGGCCGTCGCCGGCCGGTTGGTCCATTTCGCGGTCGGGACCGACGCCAGCGGCGCGGTCCGCGTGCCGGCGAGCTTTGTCGGCGCGTTCGGCTTTCGACCCACTTACGATGCGGTGTCGCTGGCCGGCGTCGTGCCGTTGGCGCCGTCCTACGACACCGTCGGCTGGTTTGCCTCCAGTGCCGCCACGCTGAATGCCGTCGGCAAGGTTCTGCTGCCGATGGCGGAGCCTCCGGCGATCCGCCGGTTTGCAGTGGTGCGCGACGCCTTTGCGCTCGCGGAGGCGGACGTTTCGGCCGCGCTGCGTCAGCAATGCAAGGCGCTTAACATCGTCGATGAGGTCACCCTGTTCGATGGCGCCGAAGACGAATGGCTGGAGTGTTGCCGCGTGCTGCAAGGATATGAGATCTGGCCGCAACTGGGTTACTGGATACGGTCCGCCAAACCCCGTTTCGGCGAAGCGATTGCGCCACGTTTCGCCGAGGCGGCTTCGATCACGTCGTCCGACGTCGCGCGCTTCAAGCCGGTTCGCGCGGCGATCGCCGCCAAGCTGAACGCCATGCTCGGCGATGGCGTCGGCCTGATCATGCCGACCGCGCCCTGCGTGGCGCCGCGGAAGGATGCCGGTCGGTCAGAGATTGCCGAATTCTATCGCCGCGCGCTCACGCTGACCTCGGTGGCGGGTCATGCCGGCCTCCCTCAGATCAGCATTCCCGCCGGCCCGGTGGATCGATGTCCGGTCGGCCTGTCGATCCTGGCGCCGTCCGGTCACGATCGCGCCCTTCTCGAGGCCGCCAGTCGCTGGCCGAATTAGATCAGGCGGCGACCCGCGAACCGGGCTCGACGACATCCGACGGCGACGACGGCTGGCTCAGCACGGTCACCTCGGCGAACCTAACCGCCCGGAGCTGATCGCTGAACTGCGCGCGGGCATCGGCCGGCATCGCGGGATCCGGAACCACCACCGCGCGCGCCTGCGCCGTCAGCAATTCCGCCGGCAGGTCGGTGGCGGTGCCGGCATCGAGCAGGACATGGTCGTAGACCCGCAGCAAGGCGTCGAGCGCCAGCGCCAGGCGCGGCGATTGCAGCAAGGCGCGGTCGGTGCCGGGGCGTCCCGCGCTCACCAGATGGACGCGCGACAGCCGGTCCTTGGTAATCACTTCGCCGAAGGACGCTTCGCCGAGCATCAGATCGGCCAGCCCCGGCGCCGCCGCATCGGCCGAAACAGCGGTCAGGGTCGGCGACGACACCGACAGATCGACCAGCACCACCTTGGCGGTGCGCGCCAGCATCCGCGCCAGCGTCAGCGCCGTCAGCGTGATGCTCGCGGCTTCGCCGGTGCCGAGCACCGTGATCTTGCGCGCTGTTTCGCCCGCGGTGCGCAGCTCCTGGGCGAGCTGCTCGATCTCGGTGACCCCCGCCCCCAACGCCGGATGCGTCTGCGGCAGCTCCGGCACCATGGGCGCGGCCGCCGTGCGCATGGGAGCCGCCGGCGCTGCCGCCAGCGTTGCCGCCGACATTCCCATCGAAGTTCCCATCGACGTTGCCTTGGGAGCGGTCATGCGCAGCAACTCACCGGTCGCGACGCAGCCCGCCGTGAGCATCAGCATCGCCAGCGTCGCGATCAGCACGATCGGCATCTTCTTCGGGAAGGCCGGCGTGTTGGAAACGATGGCGCGGGAAATGATGCGGCCATCGGCGGGCGCGGCGTCGATGTTCTCCCGTGTCGTGGCTTCGCGGTATTTCGCCAGATAGGATTCCAAGAGATCGCGCTGCGCCTTGGCCTCGCGTTCCAGCGCGCGCAGCTGCACGTCCTGCCCGTTGGTCGACGAGGCCTGGCGTTTCAGCTGTTCGAGGCTGGCGCTCAGCCCCTCGACCCGTCCGCCGGCGATGCGCGCGTCGTTCTCCAGCGAGCGCGAAACCTTGCTCGCCTCTTCGCGGATTTGGCGATCGAGATCGGCCGATTGCGCCTTCAATTCCTTGATCCGCGGATGGTTGTCGAGCAGCGTCGAGGATTGCTCGGCGAGCTGCGCGCGCAGCGTCACGCGCTGCTCCGACAGGCGGCGGATCAGTTCCGAATTGAGCACTTCGGAGGCTTCGATCGGCTTGCCGGTCTGCAGCATTTCGCGGATCAGCCGCGATTTCGACTCGGCGTCGGACTTCAGCGCCCGGGCGTTGTTCAGCTGGGTGTTCAGCTCGCCCATCTGCTGGTTCGACAGCGTGGTATTGTTGGTGCCGATGAACAGGCTGGATTTCGAGCGAAAATCCTCGACGCGGGATTCGGCTTCGCCGACCTTCTTGCGCAGGCTGTCGATCTCGCCCGACAGCCATTGGCCGGCCGACCGCGCCTGGTCCTGGCGCGCGCCCTGCTGCATGGCCAGGAAACCATCGGCGATCGAATTGGCGACGCGCGCGGCGAGATCGGAATCGCGCGACTGGAATTCGATGACGACGACGCGCGACTTGTCGACGGCATAGGCGGTGAGCCGGTCGAAATAGGCGTCCAGCACCCGCTCTTCGGGCGTCATGCTGAAGGGATCGCGGCCGATGCCGACCAGCGCCAGCAGCGATTTCAGCGGCGAGAGCCCCTGCAGCACCGGATCGAATTCGGGCCGCTCGGCAAGCTTGTTCTTCTTGATGACTTCGCGCGCGAGGTCGCGGGACAGCAGCAGTTGAACCTGGCTGGTGACGGCTTCGGGATCGAGTGAGCTACGTTCGTCGTTGCGCTCGCCGTTCGGCCGCAGGAAGATGTTCTCGCGTCCGTCGATCAGGATCCGCGCTTCGGATTTGTACCGCGGCGTGATCAGGTTGACGATGGTCATCGACAGCACCGCGGCGGCGATGGTCGGAACGAGAATCCAGCGTCGCTTGCGCAGCAGCGCCTGCCAGATCAGGCGAAGATCGAGGTCGCCGGCAACAGCTGCGGGCCTGGCCGTCGTCGGGGCGGCTGCCTTCGGAGCCTCGGGTGCCTTATCAGGTCCCTTGGCAGATACCTTCGGCGCCTTGACCAGCTTCTCAATCAGCGCCTTGTCCCTGCCCGCACGCCAGAACGCTAAACGCATCACACGCTCCCACCGAACGCCACTTACTCGTCACCCGACTGGCCGTGATTACACTCCATTAAGGTTGCCGCCCGGTTAATCCACCGGTTCCGCGGCTCGATTTTCGCCGTTTTGGCAGTCATGGCGGCTGCGCCCGGCAAGCCGCCGTCACGCTTTGTTAACCATGAAAGCCCTTAATTAGAATCGATAATTCCCAATGGATTTTCCTGATGCGATGCGCGCGCGCCGTCCTTGTTTGCCTGCTGACCGCGCTCGTTCTCTCGGGCTGCATGGGCCGTTCCGGGCCGGTTGCAGTGGTGCAACCGCAGGGCGATCTCGATACGCTGGCCTATGGCCAGGCTTATGCCCAGCCCCTCTATGCGCCCTCGCCGGCCGGCTATGTCGCGCCGGCCTATGCCGGATCGCCCGTGGCCTATGACCGGCAATACCGGCTCGATGCCGGGGATAAACTGCGCGTCGTGGTCTATGGCCAGGAAGGTCTCACCAATTCCTATGCCATCGATGCCGGCGGCTCGATCACCATGCCGCTGATCGGCGCGGTG
>JAQGJF010001029.1 GCA_028290765.1 Tardiphaga sp. | reverse complement strand
CAGATCAGTCCTGCCAGCATGAAGAAGATCGGGATGTAGAGCGCGCTGAGCAGCACGGAATAAGCAAGCGGAAATGCCGCCATCAGCGTGGCTCCTCCCAGCACCAGCCAGGTCTCGTTACCATCCCAGACCGGCGCAACCGTGTTCACCAGGGTGTCGCGATCGCCCCGGTCGCGGATGAATGGGAAGAGGATGCCGATTCCGAGATCAAAACCGTCCATCACCACATACATCATCAGCGCGAAACCGATGATCACGGCCCAGATGACGGGAAGATCGATGCCCATCGCCGCTATCTCCTCCTGCTGCCCGGCCACTCGATCGCCGGATCGATGCGGTCAGGGACCGCGGATAGAGGACGCGCCGGTCGCCCGCTGTGTCCTTCCGGCTCGGGTGGATGTTCCCCCTGCGGCTGGGGGCCTTTCGCCACCAGCATCAGCATGTATCTGATGCCTGTACCAAAGACGGCTACATACATCACCATGAACACGATCAGCGTTATCGAAAGTTCGAGCGCAGAGTGGTTCGATACCGCGTCCTTCGTCCGCATCACGCCGTAGACCACCCAGGGCTGGCGCCCGATCTCCGTGGTCAGCCATCCGGCCACGATCGCGATCAGGCCGGCGGGGCCCATCAGCACCGCGAAACGCAGAAAGATCTTCGACTGATACAACCGATTGTGCCAGCGTGCGCGTTCTCATACGGACTCGGGACTGTTGAGTTGACCATCGGATTCCTGGTTTTGGCGGGCCTTGTGTCGGTGCGCTTGGGATTTGCTGGAGCAGTCTTGGCGTCCCTTACACCACTCGTCACCCTCTCCTTCCTCGTGACGACGCCGGAAGCCCGGGTACCGGCTCTCGGCGATGCACAACACGGCTTCCCCTATCTCTCCGGTGCTGGCCGCCTTGTGCTCAAGGACACTGTCATTCTGGCCGGCGGATGGCTTCTTGTCGTAGACGGCGCGCGCGCAATACTGGCGCAAATGGCACGCCATCCCGAGGCAGAAAGAGCAGAGTGTAACCGCTCCGTCGCCCCAGCACGGGTCTCGGCACGCTCCTGACGGCAGCAGCCTGCCGGCCCACCGCTCCCGTGTCGGCCGTAGACATTTCCTTGATCCAAGCTTCCGAAACGCGGGTTGGAGATCTCCCATGAGAGTCAAGATTCCGGTCGTGCCGGCCTCGTTCTTCGGCATGGTCATCGGTTTGGCCGGTCTCGGCGCGGCTTGGCGCTGGGCGCATCAGGTCTGGGGCCTGCCGGCTGTCGTCGGCGGAGCGATCATTTGGCTTTCAATCGCCGTATGGGCGGGTCTTACCATCCTCTACGTCGCCAAATGGTTCGTCGCCCGCGACGACGCCAGTGCCGAGGTCGCGGACCCCGCATCAGTGCTGTTTCGTCGGCCTGATCGGCGTCGCGACCATGCTCGTCGCCGGCGGTATCCAGCCCTATTCGCCCGCGCTTGCAGTGATCCTGTTCACGGCCGGCGCCGCCTTCGCGTTCGGCTTCGCGGTCTGGCGCACCGGCGGTCTCTGGCAGGGCGAGCGCGAGCACGCCGCAACGACCGCAGTTCTCTATCTGCCGACCGTCGCCGGCAGTTTCGTCACCGCCATCACCGCCGCAGCGCTCGGCTATGCCGATTGGGGTCAGGTGATCTTTGGCGGCGGCCTTTTTTCCTGGCTCGCCATCGAATCCGTGCTGCTCGGGCGCATGCTGACCGGTCCGGAACTCGCCGCCGCGCTTCGCCCGACGCTCGGCATCCAGCTCGCCCCGGCGCCGGTCGGTGCGGTCGCCTATCTCAGCGTCACACCAGGCCAGCCGGACGTGTTCGCCCATACGCTGATCGGCTATGGCGTGCTGCAGTCGCTGATCCTCCTCCGCCTCCTGCCGTGGATTGGCGCGGGCGGGTTCACGCCCTCCTACTGGGCCTTCACCTTCGGCATCACCGCACTGGCGACGGCGCCGCTGAAGCTTCTCGCTCGCGGCGACAGCGGCGCGATTGCCGACCTTGCCGGCATCCTGTTCGGCGCGGCGAACCTGGCGGTCGCCGCCGTCTTGATCGGCACGATCCTGGTTGCGATGCGAGGAAAGTTGTTCGCGACGATGGAGAAATCAAATGACTAAGCTTAAACGTCTGTCCGCTACACTGATCGCCGCAGCCCTGCTCGCAACTCCCGCTATGGCCCGCACGAACCATGTAACCTCGCGGCACCGCGCAGAGGACGCCCATGCGAGTGCCCCCCACCGCCCGTTATATTGACGGCCGTGTCGGCATTTCAGCGCCGCACGTCGGCGCATCTCCTCCGGCGCCCTCGGGCGGGGAAAATTGCGACGTCGGTGATAACCCGCGCATATGCTGAAAGAGCCGCGCAGAGAAATGGATATGTTGAATCGGAATCGTGAGCTCCGTCATTGCGAGGAGCAGCGACGACGGCACCTACGCCGGCTGCCCGATCGACACCTTCAACGTTCCGACGCCGTCGACGCCGCATTCGATCTTGTCGCCGGCCGACAGCGCCGCGACGCCCGCCGGGGTGCCGGTCATGATGATATCGCCGGCGGCGAGCGACACTTGCAGCGACAGTTTCGCGATGATCTCCGGCACGTTCCAGATCATCTCGTTCAGGTCGCCGGTCTGTTTCACGGTGCCGTTGACCGAGAGCCAGATCCTGCCCTTGGCCGGATGACCGATCTTCGAGGCCGGCGCCAGCGCGCCGCAGGGCGCGGAGCCGTCGAAGGATTTGCCGATCTCCCAGGGCTGCTCCTTCTTGCGCGAAATGGTCTGCAGGTCGCGGCGGGTGAGGTCGATACCGACGCCGTAGCCCCAGATGGTGTCGAGCGCCTTGTCGGCCGGGATATTGAGCCCGCCGCTTTTGAGGGCGACGACCATTTCGACTTCGTGTTGCATGTCTTTGGTGAGTGGCGGATAG
>JAQGJF010000953.1 GCA_028290765.1 Tardiphaga sp. | reverse complement strand
TTCGCCGGTTACACTTACATCACGCCCTTCTTGCTCCAGATAGTGCAGGTTGATCCCCTGAATGTCGGCGCGGTGCTCTTCGCTTTCGGCGTTGCCGGTGTGGCCGGAAACATGCTGGGCGGCTGGGCTGCCGGCAAAAGCGTTTATTGGGCGCTTGTCGGCACTCTCGTCCTGCTCGGGGCATCCGCCTCGATGCTGGCAGTCGTTGGCACGTATCCTGTGGCCGCGGTACCTTTGATCGTAAGTTGGGGACTCGGCTTTGGCATGCAGCCCATCGTCACGCAGAGCTGGATGTTCAAGGCCCTGCCGGGCAGGCCCGAAGGGGTGCAGGCGCTGTTCGTGTCCAGCGCGCAAGCATCCATCGGGAGCGGCGCGCTGATAGGTGGATTGATGCTCGATCATTTCGGCATCAACAGCGCCATAGAGCTCGCTGCCGCGACAGCATTTGTGACGGCCGCGATGTTCGCCGCCCGGAAGGCTGGCTGCGGGAGCCGGCAATAAATGATTCTTGTCCGCCTGCTTAGGACGTGCGGATGCGTCCGTTGGATCTCCGTCGAGTATGGTTTTTCTCCTGAAACTAGCAATCTGTTAAAAACCATCCAGCTCGCGACTGATAAGGTTTTGCAACAAGTCTATCCAGTCGCCGACATACTATAAAGTGCGGAGGGCCTATCGGCGGGACGCGAAAGGCGTTTGTGTCGGCGTGACGAAAGCGGGCTCCTGCGATGCCGCACGTCGCGCGATCTCAAATGCGCCGAGGTCGTTTGCGGCGACCATCGCCGTCGTGCTCGTCATGCTCAAGGGCGGTCAGCTCGATGCGTTCGCCACCAACAGGGCTACCCCGCTCGAGATGGTTTCGAAACTGTCGGGGATCGAAGGTGTTCGACGACCGCTGAGGCGTCGAACGACATGGCATTGCGATTCCGAAGGGCAGGGATCAGGATTGGCCTCCGTGATGAAATTCACCGAAAACGCCAATTCGGAAGGCCTGGTGAAGGCCGCGGTGGAACGCGCCGGGTTTTCAAGGCCACCCGCGCCAAGCTCGCCGCCCACCCGATCGAGGACATCGGCGCCAAGCTGCGCGACATGATGCCCTGGATCAAGAAGGGCGCGCTGGTGGACAAGACGAAGAATTGAGGTTCGCTGAACTCGCTTCAGCTTAGCTCATAGCGTTGTTTCGTGATGGCCGGGCTTGTCCCGGCCATTTTGCGTTTCAGGTGATGCCGGGCGAGAGACGAGAATATCCTTGCATCGTTGGGCCGGATATTCAGGAAATCATTTCCAGTCTCGCCGCGCAGGAAACTCGATCTCTCTCATTTTCTGCGAGGCCTTGTGATGCAGAGAAACATCACCAGGATCATATAGAAGCACATGTGGCGTGGCCGTGTCCCGAGCCGCGCCGTGTTCAGGAGATCGCGATGGGCATCCAGCAGTCACCCATAGAATCCCTGCCGTTCGTCGAGGCGGAGTTGAACTACCTGGCGCCGACGCCGGGCAAGCCCCGCACCTACGCGTATGACCCTCCGCCCGGGGAGCCGAAGACGACGGCACTGCCGGAGCCGCGAACCGTGCCGATTTTCAACGGGCGACCGTTGGCGCAGACGTTTTCTCTGGATCGGGAAGGTTTCACCCTGGTGCGGCGTAGCACAGCGGTCAAGAATTTCTACGACGACGATGAGATCATTCGGCGCTATTATCCGGAATCGGAAGCCGTCATTGCGACCGCACTGGCGGCTGACCGCGTTTTCATTTTCGATCACACGGTCCGCAAGCGGGTCGAAGGCGCTCCCGACTTGCGCGGGGCGGGACCGCGTCAGCCGGCGACACGGGTGCACGTCGATCAAACCGAAGCATCGGGACCGCGCCGCGTTCGGGAGCATTTGCCGGACGAGGCCGACGAATTGCTGAAGGGCCGGGTCCAGGTCATCAATCTCTGGCGGCCAATCCGGGGACCGTTGCGGGATGCGCCGCTGGCGATGTGCGACGCCAGCACCGTTGCCGCGACCGATCTCGTCGCCTCCGACCTGATCTATCCGAACCGCCGCGGCGAGACCTATTCGGTGACGTTCAATCCGGCGCATCGGTGGTTCTATGTTCCGGAGATGACGACCGAGGAGGCGCTGTTGCTGAAGTGCTATGACTCCGCGACCGATGGCCGCGCGCGTTTCGGACCGCACACCGCCTTCATCGATCCGACAACGCCGCCGGACGCGGCGCCGCGAGAGAGCATCGAACTGCGGGCGCTGGTGTTTCACGGCCGTTGAACCTCGCAACCGGCTTGAACGGGAACTCGAAGAGAACGCTCTTCTCTTCGCGGTCCGCAAAACGGAATGGAAATTTTTCATTGAAGCGATATCCTTCCGCTATACGTCTGCGAAGCGAAAGACGAAATCAGGGGGGCGCGTGCCAAGCCGTATCTGCCGGCACGCCGAACACGGCCAGCGAGATTAATAGCATGAAGCGGGCGAGAGATATTGCTGACCAGTCCCGGATACAGCGTGACCGTCGCAAGCTCGAAAACGATGGCCTCCATCTTGAGACATTCACGCTGCCGCTGGCAGCGGCTCGTCTCAAAGCCCGTGACATTCTCGCTCGCGGCCCGAAGAGCGGCTACGTGAGCATCATTGAACGGTGGCGGCAGCATCCCGACGGACAAATCGAGTTTGCAATGCGGCGCCTCCCGGCTGCGGATTAGAAAGGCCATGCGCGATCACTAGCGATCGAAATTGCCTCAGTTGTTCAGTTCGTGACGGCTGCATCTCCTCTTCTGTTCTTCTTCTGTGACCCGCAGCCGACCAGATTTTTGAAGTTCCCAACAGATCGTAGGGGCTTGAAAGATGAGCAAGATTGAAGAACGTGCTAAAAAGATCATAGCTGAGCAACTCGTTGTCGATCTCGATGACGTGGTCGATTCAGCGAGCTTGATCGACGACCTCGGCGCCGACAGCCTGGATATGGTCGAACTGGTCCTGAAATTCGAAAACGAGTTTAGTTTCGAGATTTCCGACGATGCAGCGG